>JANNNG010000012.1:0-31801 GCA_031398425.1 Hyphomicrobiales bacterium
GAAGGCAAGATTGACGGCGTGGTCTTCGACGGCGGCAAGGGCGAAGACATTCCCCTCGAGATTGGCTCCAACCAGTTTATCCCCGGCTTTGAAGAACAACTCACGGGTAAGTCAGCCGGCGAAGATGTGACCGTGAACGTCTCCTTCCCCGAAACCTATGGCGCTGCAAACCTCGCCGGCAAGGCCGCTGAATTCGCAACCAAGGTGACCAGCGTTGAAGCCCCCAAGGCTGCCATCATCGACGATGAATTCGCCAAGAAGGTCGGCTTCGAAGATCTCGCCAAGTTGCGTGACATGGTGAAGTCCGGTCTTGAACGCGAATACTCCCGCATGACATCAATGAAGATGAAACGCGATGTACTCGACGCCCTCGACAAGCAATATTCATTCGAGCTGCCCGAAAAACTGGTGGAAGCCGAATTCAATGGCATCTGGAATGCGCTGCAGAACGAAATGAAGAAGGCGAACAAGTCTTTCGCCGACGAAGACACCACGGAAGAAAAAGCCCGCGAGGAATACCGCACCATCGCCGCCCGTCGCGTGCGCCTTGGTTTGGTACTCGGCACCATGGGTGAAAAGGAAGCCGTCCAGGTCACCGAGCAGGAACTGCAACAGGCCCTGATCGGCCGCGTGCGCCAGTTCCCCGGCCAGGAAAAACAGGTCTACGATTATTATCGCAACAACCCGTCAGCGCTCATCGAATTGCGCGGGCCCATCTTTGAACAAAAGGTGGTGGACCTCATCATCAGCAAAGCCACAGTGTCCGACAAGTCAGTCACCAAGGCCGAATTGCAGGCCATGGTCGAAGAGGACATGGACGAGGAAGAGTAAACTTTCCCTCTCCGTCATCGTTCCCGAAAGCGGGCGAGGATGTCTTTTCCTCGCCCACTTGCGGGAGAGGTGGCACACGGAACGCGTGACGGAGAGGGCCTACCTCAGAAACTCCACTCCTTCGCCTTCGACACCAGAAAGTCCCTGAACACCGTCACGCGTTTGGTGTCCTTCAACTCCTCGGGATAAACGAAATACGTGTCAAACTCCGGCGTCTGCACTTCCAGCTCGATCTGCACCAGGTTCATGTCGGGGGCTACCAGATAGTCAGACAGGATCGCTATGCCTGCCCCCGCCTGCACCGCACGGCGCAAACCATAGGCTGAATTCACCCGCAATGCCGGAATCCGCATGTCATTATCTGGCCGACCTGTCGTCAGCAGCATGTTGACGTAGGTTAGATAGCTCGCACCCTGGAACACAAGAATCTTGTGCTTGTCGAGATCAACCGAAGCTTTGGGAATTCCATGCTGGCGCACGTAATCAACCGAAGCATAAACATGGTGATGTACCGTGAACAACTTCCGTTGAATCAAATCCGGCTGCGTGGGCCGTCGTAGCCGGATTGCTACGTCGGCCTCGCGCATGGATAGGTCAAGCTCTTCATCTTCCAGCAATAGCTGCACATGAATATCAGGATAAAGCTCCATGAATTCCTTGATACGCGGCGTCAGCCACACCGAACCCAGGCCGACCGTTGTCGTGATGCGCAATTCACCCGACGGCTTCTCTTTCGAATCCATCAACCGGGTTTTTGCCGCCGCCAGTTTGGTGAACACATCATGCGCCGTGCGATAAAGAACCTCGCCCTGTTCTGTGAGAATGAGTCCCCGCGCATGACGGTGAAACAGCGGCACACGCAGGTCTTCCTCAAGTGCTGAAATCTGGCGGCTCACAGCCGACTGCGAGAGGTTCAACTCATGCCCCGCATGAGTGAAACTGCCCGCGTCCGCAACGGCGTGAAAAATACGGAGCTTGTCCCAGTCCATCATTCAGCCGCCTGTCTTTGTTCTGCGTTGTGTGCATGCAGATATTTTTCAGCTTCAAGCGCTGCCATGCACCCCATGCCGGCTGCTGTGACGGCCTGACGATAAATGTCATCCGTCACATCACCTGCCGCGAACACACCCGGCAATTCCGTCTGCGTCGACCATGGTCCCGTCACCAGATAACCGCCATTCTTGAAAGCCAACTGCCCCGCAAAAAGTTCCGTCGCCGGCTTGTGGCCGATGGCAATGAATATTCCGTCCACGGACAAATCCGTGATGGCACCGGACTTCACATTCTTGATGCGCGCCGTGTGAACACCCTTGGGTTCCTCCGTACCCAGAACATCTTCCAAAGCCGAATCCCAGATCACCTTGATCTTCGGGTGATTGTGCAACCGGTTCTGCAAGATTTTCTCGGCCTTGAACTCATTGCGACGATGCACGATGGTCACCTCCGATGCGAAATTGGTCAGGAACAACGCCTCTTCCACCGCCGTGTTGCCGCCACCGACCACGAGAACTTTGCGTCCGCGATAAAAGAAACCATCGCAGGTGGCGCAAGCCGACACACCAAAGCCCTGGAACTTCTCTTCATTGGGCAGACCCAGCCATTTGGCTTGGGCACCCGTGGCAATGATCAAGGCATCGCAGGTGTAGGTAACGCCACTGTCACCGATCAGCCTGATCGGCGCGGACTTGAGATCGACCGACGTGATCGTATCGGACACCACCTCCGTGCCCATGTGCTCGGCTTGAGCCTTCATTTCTTCCATCAGCCATGGCCCCTGAATGGCCTTGGCAAAGCCCGGATAGTTTTCAACATCAGTTGTAATAGTAAGTTGCCCACCCGGCTGAATACCCTGCACAACCAGCGGCTTCAGCATGGCACGGGCAGCGTATATGGCAGCAGTATAACCAGCAGGCCCTGATCCAAGGATCAGGACACGGGCATGACGCGACGACATGGGAGACTCCATCTTGAGCTATGTGGATTTAGCATAGCTTGAAATCAAGGGCAATGCAAAGAAATCCCTCTCCGTCATTGCTCCGCAATGCAACCTCTCCCGCAAGCGGGCGAGACAAAATTCATTTTCCTCGCCCGCTTGCGGGAGAGGTGGCAGTCGCGCCAGCGACTGACGGAGAGGGAATTCTCCGCAACAAGGACCAAGTATAAATCGCCAGCGCTGTCCAGATCAGCGCGAAGGCGACACCCTTGTAGACACTGAAGGGCTCCTTGAACACAAACACAGCAATCAGAAAAATCATCGTGGGAGCCGAGTATTGCATCAACGCAATCGTAGTCAGGCGTAAGCCCTTGGCGCCCAGTGCATAAAGCATCAATGGAACAGCCGTGAACAAGCCAGACACCATGAGCAGTATCACATCACGCCAGCCCGTGTGGGCAAAGTTGCTGCTGCCCGCGCGCTCAAGCCACGCCATAATCGCAAGAGACGGCAGTGTGAGAATGACGATTTCGACAAAAAATCCTTGCGTGGCTCCAATGGCGAGTGTTTTCTTAAAATACGCATAAAAACCCCATGTTATGGTGAGGATCAGAGACACCCAGGGAAGGCCGCCATTCTCGTAAGTGAGGACACCGACAGCGACCGTTGCCAGCGCGATGGCAAACATCTGCACGCGGTTCAATTTTTCACCAACCAGCAGCGCAGCTAGAAACACCGAGAACAGCGGGTTGATGTAGTAGCCCAGTGCCGTCTCCAGGGCTCGCCCCGAAGTGACGGCCCAGACATAAGTACCCCAGTTGATACTGATCAGTGCTGAGGTCAGGAAGGCCAACGCCAATGTCCGCGGATTCGTCAACGCGGATTTGATGTCGCCGCCAAAGCCGTACCACCACATTACAAAGCCAGCAATCGGCAGCGACCACAAAATACGGTGCGGTACAATTTCCCATGCAGGAATATGCGCCATCATTTTCATGTAGAGCGGCAGCACACTCCAGATCAGATACGCTCCACTCGCAAAGAGAAAACCCTCTCTGCTATCGCGATTTTCATATGTAGGACTCATCTGTTGCTTATGGATTGGAACGCTCACTTACGCCACCCGGAAATCCGCAGATCAGGGTTGCTCGTTCGACGTTCTCCAGTCAATGATCAAGATGTTCAAATCCTGCGTCGGTTCAAAGTTTTTCTTCCGCACTTCAAACTGCGTGGGTGAAATCTTTTTCACCCCTTCGGCACAGAAGCTGACAAGGGAGTCCGGCTTGCCCTTGTCCACCACCAGACGGAAATCCCTGATCGGACCCTGCCAGTTGGCACCACTCTTCAGCACATACCCAAGCCACAGCTCGGAGTAGGTAAGATCATACTCGCGTTTGCTAAGCTGGGCATCCTTCTTAGCCAGAGCGGCAAGCCAGCTTTCTTCGACGCAATATTTTTTGATCTGGATTTTCACCCAGTCGTCTTTCAAGTCTGGCTTCGTCCATGTTCCACCAACACTTCCTCCAGCAAGCGGCTTGTAGCGGTGTTGCACAGAAATCGTCTTGCCAGCCGGAAAAATCTGCTTCCGCGTGATGGAGGTGCGCATCGCCCACTTGCCCCAGTAAAAGGCCTCGTTTCCCTCGCCGTTCACAGCCAGCAGGCCCTCCTGCAAAAGCGCCTTGCGCATCGTCTCCGGCAGACTTGCAGCTGTCCTGCTGAAATCATCGGCGTTCTCCAGTAAGTTGAAAGGTAGTCCAGCAGCTTTCAGCTTGTCGGTGATGTCCTGTCCCTTGAAAATCGGCTGCACGACAGCTTGATAGTCGATCTGCTTGCCATCAACTGTGGTCTTGAAATCAAGGTCCTTCACCAAGTCGCGATAGAAATTCTCGATGTCTGTCCCATAGGCTTGATCGGGCAGAGGAAAGGCAACAAGTGTTTCCACATCTCTGTCCGACCTGTTGGTAAACCTGTAGTTGACGCGCACTTCATCACGAGAGATGTAAAGATCCTCACTGTCCAGTGAAATGACTTCGGATATGTTCAAGGCCAGACCGCCCACCGACACCTCAGCCGTGCTGTCATTGGCGAACCCGTGCAACGTGCTCGAAAGCAGAAAAAACCAAACGATGATGAGGCGCATGATCTTCTCCTAGCTCTTCAAACGATAGCCAGTCTTGAATATCCACATCACCGCAGCAAGGCATATCGCCAGAAAAAGCAGTGTCGCGAAAATGCTGATGCGCACATCCACATCCGCCACCTCGTTAAAACTCCAGCGAAAACCAGAAACGAGATAAACCACGGGATTGAAATGCGACACCACCTGCCAGGCCGGCGGCAACACCTTGATGGAATAGAAACTTCCCCCCAGAAATGTCAGCGGCGTGATGATCAACAGCGGAATGACCTGCAACTTGTCAAAACCATCCGCCCACAGACCAATGATGAAGCCGAGCAGGCTGAAGGTGATGGCTGTCAGCAGCAAGAACGTGAGCATCCAGAACGGATGGCGAATTTCCAATGGAACGAAAAACCACGACGTGATCAGGATGATCACTGCAATCAAAAGCGATTTCGCAGCAGCAGCGCCCACAAATCCAAGCACCATTTCCACGGCTGAAATCGGTGCCGCCAGAAATTCATAGATGGTGCCGGAGAAACGCGGAAAATAAATCCCGAAAGACGCATTGGAAATCGATTGCGTCAGCAGCGACAGCATGATGAGTCCTGGCACAATGAAAGCGCCATAGGCCACGCCGTCAATCTGCTCGATGCGAGAGCCAATCGCTGCACCGAACACGACGAAATACAGCACCGTCGAAATCACGGGTGAGATCAGACTTTGCCCGATGGTGCGGAAAAACCGCTTCATCTCGTAAAGAAAAATGGTCTGCACAGCCCGCCAGTTCATTGTGTCACCAATCCCATGAAAATGTCTTCGAGCGACGATTGCTCCGTATGCAGATCTTTGTAGTCGATCTTTGCCGTGGCCAGGTCTTTCAGCAGCACAGAAATCGCTCCCGCATTGCTGCGCGTATCATAGGCATAGAGCAGCACCGTGCCCTCATCCTTCAATTCAAGACCGTATTTCGCCAGCGCCTTGGGAACAGTTTTCAACGGCTTCACCAGATCCAGTGTCAGCTGCTTCTTGCCCATTTTTTGCATCAAGGCGGTCTTGTCCTCAATCAGCACCAGCCCGCCCTTGTTGATGACACCCACGCGATCCGCCAATTCCTCGGCTTCCTCAATGTAATGCGTGGTCAGGATCACGGTCACGCCGTCGTCGCGCAGCGCGCGCACAACGTTCCACAAGTCCTGCCGCAGGCCCACGTCCACACCCGCCGTCGGTTCATCCAGAAACAGAATGCGCGGCTCATGGGCCAGCGCCTTCGCAATCAAGACCCGCCTCTTCATGCCGCCAGACAAGGCGACAATTTTTGAATCCTTCTTGTCCCACAACGACAGCTTCTTCAGAATGCCTTCAATGTAAGCGCTGTTCGCCTCCCTTCCGTAGAGATGCCTGCTGAAATTCACCGTATCCCACACGCTTTCAAAAATAGACAGATGAAGTTCCTGTGGCACCAGGCCGATCAGCGTGCGGGCCGCGCGAAAGTCAGTTACGTTGTCATGGCCGTCAACCACCACAGCACCGGATGTCTTGTTGACAATGCCGCAGACAACGGAGATCAGCGTGGTCTTTCCCGCCCCATTCGGTCCCAGCAATGCCAGGATTTCGCCGCGATTAATATCGAACGAAACGTTGTTCAGCGCCTGCAGGCCGGAGGCGTAGGTCTTGCAGAGATTTTGTATGGAAATGATTGTTGTCATATCCGTCATGTAACAGCCTAGGATTAAATAGTCAAGGACTTTTTTCCAGTTCCTCTCTCAGGAGTTCCAGTTCCAGCCACTTTTCCTCTGCTGTTGCAAGGTCGTGGGTGGCGCGGGAATGCCGCGAAGACGCGGTTTTAAAGGCTTCTGCATCTCGCCTGAACAATCCCGTATCAGCCAGTTCAGTTTCGAGCTGCTTCAATTCCGAATGGAGGGTTGCAATTTTTGCAGGCAAGGTTTCCAGCGCATGTTTGTCTTTGAACGACAGTTTACGCTTCGTTTCGGGAAGCACCAGTCTTTCCAGTGGCATCGCCGCCGTTGCCGAGACTTTCTCAACTTTGCGCAATGTCACGCCTCGCCCGCGCTGGGTCACCATATCGGAATAGCCACCGGCATACTCCACCCACTTCCCTTCGCCCTCGTGCATCAAGACCGAGGTCGCAACCCGATCCAGAAAATCACGGTCATGCGAAACGACAATGACCGTGCCCGGATAGTCGGCAAGCATTTCCTGCAACAAGTCGAGCGTCTCGAGATCAAGGTCGTTCGTCGGTTCGTCAAGGATGAGAACGTTCGAAGGCTTGGCCAGTTCCCGCGCAAGTATGAGCCGCGCCCGCTCTCCGCCCGACAGAACAGAGACGGGTGTTCTTGCCTGCTCTGGTCGAAACAGAAAGTCTTTCATGTAGGTCATCACATGTTTGACTTCGCCATTGATGGTGACGGAAGAACCGCGACCTCCGGTGATCACGTCGGCCAGCAAGTCATCAGGTCGCAAACTGCCACGAGTCTGATCCAGCGTTACGATATTGAGGTTGGTTCCAAGTTTCACCGTGCCCGAGTCAGGGTCGAGTTGCCCCGTCAGCAGTTTGATCAAAGTCGTTTTGCCTGCACCATTCGGGCCGACAAGCGCAACCCGGTTACCCCGCAGAACCAGCAAATCCAGTTTCGAAACAATTGTCCGTGTACCGAATGATTTTGAGAGCTTCGTGACTTCCGCCACTAACTTCCCGGAAAGGTTGGCGTCAGAAACGGTAAGCTTCACCGCCCCTTGCTTTCCCACAAATTCCTTTTGCTGGTTCCGCAAACTACCCAGCAACGCCACCCGCCGCATGTTGCGCTTGCGCCGCGCCGTCACACCATAGCGCATCCAGTGCTCTTCGCGCGCAATGCTCTGTGCCAACAAAGCCTGTTCGCGCTCTTCCACCTCAAGCACCTGATCCCGCCATTCCTCAAATTCAACAAAGCCGCGATCCATGCGCCGCGTCTGCCCGCGATCAATCCACACCGTGCAGTTGGAGAGCGCTTCGAGAAAACGTCGATCATGGCTGATCAGGATCAGTGCACCGCGCAAGGTCGTCAGTTCCGCCTCAAGCCATTCAATGGCAGGCAGATCGAGATGGTTGGTGGGCTCGTCCAGCAGCAGAATGTCAGGATCAGACGCCAGCGCCCGCGCCAGGGCAGCGCGGCGCATCTCGCCGCCCGAAAGCCGGACTGGTGCCTCATCGCCAGTCAGTCCCAATTCGCGCAGATAATGCAGCACTCTCCAGTGGTCACCCATGGGACCAAGGCCCGCTTCAACATAGGACGTTACAGTCTCATGCGAACCAAAGTCCGGCTCCTGCGGCAGGTAATGCACCGTGGTGCCCGGCTGCAAAAACGTTTCGCCGCTGTCTGCTTCCACGAGACCTGCTACAATCTTTAACAATGATGATTTGCCAGAACCGTTGCGCCCAACAAGACACAGCCGCTCATCATCAGCCAATGACAACTCCGCCCCATCCAGCAAGGGACGACCGCCAAAACTCAATCCGATATTTTTCAAGGACAGAAGCAAACGACCCATGACGGTCTGCTAGATGGCAGAGAACCCGTTGTCCACGAAAAGCTGTTGCCCCGTGACAAACATCGAATCGTCCGAGGCGAGATAAAGTGCCGCCCGCGCCACATCCTCGGGCTGCCCCATGCGCCCCTGTGCCGCAGCAATGGCGGCGTCAGAAACGTCAACGCCAAGAGCCGCAAGTTCCTTCACTTCCTTGTTGCCATGCGGCGTTTGAATGAAGCCGGGGCACACGGCATTGCAGCGGATGTTGCGGTCACGGAACTCAACGGCAATGGCGCGCGCAAACATGTGCACGGCACCTTTCGTTGTGTCGTAGAGCACCTCATTGGGTGTGGCCAATACGGCGGAAATCGATGAGGTGCAAACAATCGACCCCCCGCCCGCCGCGATCATCTGCGGCAGCACCGCCTTGGTCATAAGGAACATCGACTTCACGTTGACCTCATGCAGCCAATCCCATTCTTCTTCCGTTGTTTCGAGAAATGGCTTGATGACAATCGTGCCTGCGTGATTGAACAACACCGTGATCGGACCCAGCATGCGCGTAGCCACGGCCACTGCGGCAGTCACTTCGTTGGCTTTCGATACATCAGCTTGAAGTGCTATTGCGACCCCGCCTGCTTGCACGATGGTATCCACCGTTGCTTGCGCCGCTTCCATGTTGCGATCCACAACTGCAACCTTGGCACCCTCTGCCGCGAACAGTTTCGACGAAGCGCCGCCCATGCCGGTGGCACCGCCAGAGATCAGCGCAATTTTTCCTGCAAGACGGTTGGGCATGATCACACCCTATTCAAACAGACTCGATACGCTTTCCTCCCGCGAGGTGCGACCGATAGCTTCACCAATCAGCGATGCAATGGCGATAACGCGAATGTTCTTGGCCAGTCGCACTGCTTCCGTGGGCTGGATGGAATCAGTGATCACAAGATTCTTCAGCTTCGACGATGTGATGCGCGAGACGGCACCGCCCGACAACACACCGTGGGTGATATAGGCCGTCACATCCCTTGCACCGTTGACCAACAGAGCTTCGGCTGCATTGACAAGCGTGCCGCCGCTGTCGACGATGTCGTCGATTAGGATGCAGCTCTTGCCCTCCACCTCGCCAATGATGTTCATGACCTCCGACATGCCTGCGCGTTCACGCCGCTTGTCCACGATCGCCAGGGGGCAATCAAGACGTTTGGCCAGGGCACGGGCACGCACCACGCCGCCCACATCCGGCGATACAACGACGGTATTGGCGACATCGTTATGCTGCTTGATGTCGCGCTCAAACACCGGCCCGGCAAAAAGATTGTCCGTGGGAATATCGAAGAAGCCCTGAATCTGTCCAGCATGCAAATCCAGCGTCAATACCCGGTCAGCACCGGCATGGGTAATCAGATTTGAAACCAGCTTGGCCGAAATCGGCGTGCGCGGGCCAGGCTTTCTGTCCTGCCGGGCATAGCCGAAATAGGGAATGACAGCCGTGATGCGCTTGGCCGAGGCGCGGCGCAGTGCATCCGTGATGATCAAAAGTTCCATCAGATGATCATTGGCTGGAAACGATGTGGACTGCACAATAAACATGTCTTGCCCGCGCACGTTTTCCTGAATCTCGACAAAGATTTCCAGGTCATTGAAACGCTTCACCACAGCCTTGGTGATGGGCATGTGCAGATAGGAGCATATCGATTCCGCCAGCGGGCGATTAGAGTTGCCGGAGATGATTTTCATCATGGGGCGGAAGGCTTTCAGCACTGTGTGTTGGCGGGGTCTATAACAACCGCATGACGCCGTGAGAAGGGGCACTTTGCGGCAGTGCACAATTAATCTCAACGGGGTTACCGATAACCCTCGATCAATTTGAAAATTCCCGTCGCTGCGGCTTCCGAGGCAAATCGAGCGTTTTCGCCCCAGCCCTTGTCCAGCGATCCCGCTTCAATGTCGTTGGCCTGGGCAATATCGCCCAGGCGCTTGCCGTCAGGCGTTGTCACAATCCACTGCAGTTTCACGTTTTGCGTCGGCCCCTTGGCGGCTCCGATTTTCACCTGGCCGCGAATCGTCAAGGCATCTGGCGCTGGCGCGTTCACCACGGGCCAACCGGCATCGCGCAGTACTTGCCGCATGGCCGCCGTCAAATCCGCATTGCCAGAGCCCATTGCCCCCTGCACCGCAGGTACGGCCACGGCCTTGATCACCACGCCCGTCTTCTTTTTACCGGCATCTGGTTCTGCCTCGGCTTGCTTTTGTCCGGCAACGGCCAACTGTTCGGGAGGTGCTGCAGCGGGGGGTGGGGCAGATGCAGCTCCGCCGAACTGCCCACCGGGACCATTCAATGTCTCAAGGTCAAGTTCCTTGTCTGCCCCCGGCCCCGCCTGCACCAAGGCCTCCCATGGCGGGCTCACCATGGCGTCCTGCGCAGGAAGATCCTTCTCAAACGGCAATCGCGGACCAGAACAGGCCACCAGCAGAACCGCAAACATCAAAAATCCGGCCCGTTGCAATATCACACCAGCGCAATCGCCGACATCAGGCGGCCATAGTCAGTTTCGCCCCGGTGCGTGGCACGGCGATAGCTGTAGAAGCGGGACTCGTCAGTATAGGTACACAAGGCAAGATCGAGGACAGATTTCAGGCCAAGCCCCTTCAATCGCCCGCGCAGGTATGCCGGCAGATCAAACATGAAATGGCCAGCTTTCGTTGAAGGTTTGAAAAATACTCCGTATGCGGAAGATTGAGCAAGGAATGCTGTCGGAAATTCCGGCCCCACCTCATAGGCCGCTTGTGAAATGGTGGGCCCCAGCACTGCAATGATGTTTTCGCGTTTCGCCCCCAGACTTTCCATGGCGGTCACGGTTGCATTGGTTACGCCCGTCAAGGCACCTTTCCAGCCGGCATGACAGCAGCCAATGACCTCAGCAGCTTCATCAGCAAACAGAACTGGCCCGCAATCTGCCGTCAACACGCCAAGGGCAATCCCCCTGGTTCGGCACGCAAGGCCGTCCACTTTTGGTCGACCGTCCACGGGCCAAACGTCTGTGACCTCAATGGCATCTGCGCTGTGAACCTGATGTGCAGTCACAACCTGGCCATCGCCAATGCCCAGAGCGCGGGTCACAACATCTCTGTTCATCTTGACCAGGTCAGGGTCATCACCGGAACCCCACCCGCAATTCAGCGACGAGAAAATTCCCGTGGAGTGCCCACCCGCCCGCGTGAAAAAGCCATGGGCGATCCCTTTCAATTTCAGGTCTTCGGATTCAATCATGACGCCTCAAAATGGATAGGGCGGTTCGGAAAGCCCGCCGGTGACCGCCATCACTTTCAAAAGTTCGCCCATTTGCGCAGGGTTTGCAAGCCGTTCCGACGCGGCAATGATATCGCGTCGTTTTTCCCCGGAACTGTGGTGAGCAAGGACCTGGGTTCGCGCCTCCAATCCCATGGCCTGCAGAAATTCACCCTGGGTCATGACCCCAGCCACGCTGGCACCACCTCTGCTGAAACCGGTCCCCATTGATTTGAAATCCACATGTGACGTCAGGTCCGCTTCGCCCGCGTGTTCAGTGATCTTGCAAAAACGATGCGCCTTCATCGCCTGCAATGTGTCACCCATGGCGGAGTGCAGATGTCCATAGTCTATGATGAGAGCTGCTCCGGAAGACATGGAGAGGTGGTTGCCGAGATAGTCTGCCATGGCGTCGCGAATACCTGCATCTTCCATAATGCCGTCCCTGCCTCGCTGCCCGTGATCAGGCGTTGGCACAAGCACAATGTCGAGAGCCTCGGCGACGACACCAACGCAGCGTTCAAACAGTTGCCCGCCGCGCCGCTCAAATTGGCGAATGGGCAGTGCATCAAAGAATTCATTGGCCAACAGAATGGTGGGAAGGCCTGGAAGCGATGCAACCGATGCATGCCACGTGGCTGCGGGAACCCGTTCCAATTGAGCCTGACGCAGAACCGGCGAGGTTTCCACCAGATGCACATGAGCGGCCTTGAGGCATGCTGGAATTTTCGTCAGCACACGGAGCACATCCGCCATCAAGGTACCGCGACCGGGTCCCAGTTCCACAAGCGCAAACTGACGAGGCGAACCCAACTGTTCCCACACCTGCGCCACCCACACCCCGATGAGTTCGCCAAACACCTGGCTGATTTCAGGAGACGTTGTAAAATCACCTGCTACACCCAAGGGATCACGCGTGATGTAGTAGCCGTATTGCGGATGGCTGAGACACAGCGTCATGTAGCGGTCCAGCGGCATAGGACCATTCTCTGCAATCATCGCCTTGATTAACTTGGCCAGCGCTGTCATGGCCACCGTGTTGATCGCCGTATCAACCAGAGTCCTATGGCAACCAGGGGCAACGACAGCACCATGCCCATGGTGACGAAGCCCCCTGCAAGATAACCGAGGTTGGCATCGGGCTCGCGGAAAAACTCAATGAAGATACGTGACAGACTGTAACCCAGGGCAAATATGCCAGCAGCGCGGCCGGGATGCTGCAGGACATGGAAACGATGGGTGGCAATTCGTAACACAACGAAGAGAACCAATCCTTCTAGCAGCGCCTCGTAGAGCTGCGAGGGATGCCGGGCAATACTTTGCCCCGGAAAAAACACGGCCCACGGCATGTCAGACTGTCTTCCCCACAGTTCGGCATTGACGAAGTTTGCAATGCGACCAAGTCCCAGACCGACGGGAGTCACTGCGGCTCCCAAATCCAGCAAACGGTCAAGCCCTATCCCGTTTTTGCGCCCATAGAGCCAGCACGCGATAACCACACCCAGGAAGCCGCCATGAAACGACATGCCGCCATCCCATGTCTTCAAGATTTCAGCGGGGTTCGCAAAATAAAACGCGGGTTTGTAAAACAAGACGTATCCCAGCCGCCCGCCGCCGATAACGCCGACAAGGAACCACAAGAACAGATCATCCACCTGCTGTGACGTCAAGGTCGGCCGATAGGCCCCCCATAGTTTTGGGAACGTCACCAGTTGCTTCAGATACCAGGTCGCAAAAAGCAGCCCGCCGACATAAGCCAGTGCGTACCAGTGAATGGAAAATGGCCCAAGAGGAATGGCCACGGGATTGACAGGTGGAAACGTTATGGCCGCAAAGATCATGACACTATTTGGCGCTGTCGACCAGCCAGGTCAAACTTTAACGCTGCCGGGATGCAGGGGCTTGAAATTGCCGCATCCAGCCCATAGTTACGGGACGACGCGAGAGGGCTGAAACTATGACCACCACATCGACCCGTTTTTTTGACGAGCTCGCAAAGCTCATGACCAATGCCACGGGCGCTGCACAGGGCCTGCGTAAGGAAGTCGATGGATTGGTCCAGGCCCAGGTTGAGCGTGTGCTGAACAATGTCAATGTTGTGAAGCGCGAGGAGTTTGATGTGGTGCGCGACATGGTGGAAAAAGCCCGGGTTGAAAACGAGCGGCTTGAGAAGCGGATTGCAGAACTCGAATCAAAACTCGGCCCGAAAACGCCCGAAGCCCAAGAATCAACCACATAAAATAGATGTGGAGGAATCAGTCGCGGCATTGCCGCCTGTCATCGCCCTATGCAATTTCAAGCCGTCGCGGAGATGATTCTTCCGTTGACGGAGGAGTTGATGGGAAATTTCGCGGCAAGTTTCGACGAACAGCAAAACCCGCTTGACCGGGTTGAAAAGCTGGCGGAGCGCCGCCGCTGGCCCCTGGAGCGCACGGGCGAAGACGAAGTCGTCATGAGCATTTCCGGCGGCTGGTGCAATTTGCAACTGTCGCTTTACTGGCGGGACGATCTTGAAGCGCTGCAATTTGCTTGCACGTATGATTTGAAGGTGCCTGAAGCGCGGCAGTACGAAGTGCTGAAACTTCTGAGTCTGATCAACGCCCGCATGATTCACGGTCATTTTGACTTCTGGGGCGCCGAAGGCACGGTGAACTTTCGTCACAGTCTGATTCTCGCAGGCGGTGCCGAAGCCAACGACGCCCAATGCGACGCACTGATCCGGGCCGGCGTTGACTCCTGCCAGCGCTATTTCCCTGCCATGCAGTTTGTGATCTGGGCGGGTCAGACAGCTGATGCCGCGTTGGAAAATGCTTTGCTTGAAACCCACGGGGAAGCGTGACAGTTTTCAGGCATGACACTGACTCTCAAAGGCACATTGGTTCTTGTAGGCTGCGGCAAGATGGGCGGAGCCATGCTGGAAGGCTGGTTGAACGCAGGCGCTGATCCAACAAGAATTGCAGCACTCGATCCTGGCCCGCCGCCTGAAGTGATGGCACAGCTTACAAAACACGGCATTCGTCACAATCCTGTTGCCACCTCGATCACCGATGCCGAAGTCATTCTTGTCGCGGTGAAGCCGCAAGTGATGGACGATGTATTGACTCCGCTGCGTGGACTCGCAGCATCAAAACCACTCGTGCTCTCGGTGGTCGCAGGAAAAACCATTGCCAAACTGGCAACCCACTTTGGTGACGACACAAGCATCATTCGCACCATGCCCAACACTCCAGCCGCCATTGGACGCGGCATCACGGCGATGGTCGGTAATGCTCATGTTTCATTGGCACAACGCTCCCTGGCTGAACAACTTCTCACCACCATCGGCGAAGTGGTGCATGTTGACACCGAAGAACAGATTGACTGGGTGACAGGCGTGTCCGGGTCCGGCCCCGCCTATGTCTTTCTGTTGACAGAATGCCTGGCAGCAGCAGGCGAAAAACTTGGGCTTTCACCAAAACTCGCGGAGCAACTCGCCCGCGCCACTGTGGCAGGCTCTGGCGAATTGATGCGGCAAAGCGGCATAGACGCTGCAACCCTGCGCCAAAACGTCACCTCACTCAAAGGCACCACCTATGAAGCGCTGCAAATTCTCATGGCCGATGATGGTCTGAAACCTTTAATGGAAAAAGCGGTTGCTGCTGCAGCGCGGCGCTCGAAGGAATTGGCGGGATGATTACATTCGCCGAGTTTGAGAACGTCGACATTCGCGTGGGCACCATCATCAGCGTTGAGCCATTTCCGGAGGCGCGCAAGCCCGCCTTCAAATTGCTTATCGATTTCGGCGCAAAGATTGGTGTCAAAAAATCCTCCGCCCAGATCACCAAACACTATTCGCCTGAAACATTGCTGGGTCGTCAGGTCGCGGCCGTGGTCAACTTCCCACCCCGGCAGATTGGCTCGTTTATGTCGGAAGTTCTGACACTTGGTTTCCCCGATCAAGACGGTGGCGTGGTTTTGATCGCGCCGTCGACGAAGGTTCCAGATGGCGGCAAGTTGTTCTGATCGAAACTACTGCTGCGGTGCGTCAACCTTCACGGTGTTCATCATCTCAACCATTGCTGGTTTGCTTTGATCGAAATAGGCAGCAGGAGCCCAGAAAGCCACCTGCACCACACCGAGTTCCCCGAGGGACTTATGATAGTCACCGAAGCGAAACTTGGCCCCGGATATCGTTACTTCATATTCGATATAGTTCCATGTAACGGCGTTCACCGTATCAACACTTTCTTTCAAGATCGGCACATCTTCGGGGCGAATGCCAGCAGCACCCGCCGCGTTGTAGAGAATGGCACCGCGCAAATTCGCAATCGGCATTTGCGTGCGCTCCGTGATCAGACCCACATAAAGATCAAGATCGGCATTTGTGGCCTGCAGTTCCATGGCGCTGCTTGGCGAGTTATCAATCCGCCACGGTTTGTTGATGCACAGGGAAATCGGCAACTTCTTGCTCACGATGCTGTTGCCGGTCGCGCAGTCACGCGTTGCCAACGGAGCTGCCCCCGCTGCATCGGCGTAAGTCCACGTGCCAGCTGAATCGAGGATGACGGCACGCCCGTTCACCGTGGTCCGTCCGATTTCCGCTGCAAACGTGGGGGCCGATGCCAGCAAGGCCGAAGCCAGGGTGATGAGGGCAAGTCGCATGCACGCCTCTTTTCTCAGATCTGTTAGGCCCCGAAACGAGACTATCGCAAGTTCTGGAAAACACAATAGGCCTCGTCGGGAACTTTTTGCAGCACTGTCCGTTAAAGCGACAGTCCATCAGGGAATGCTGCTATCATGACGACTACAAACAACAAAGACATCGAACAGAAGTTCTGGAAAGCAATCGAATCCGACATGACAATGATGTTGGGGCTAGTTGGCGTTGAAGACAGCCACATGCGCCCGATGACGGCACAGGTTGACGGTCACAAAGGCCCGATCTGGTTCTTTGGTTCAAAGGAGTCTGACCTCGTCAAGAGTCTGAAAGGAAATCGCAAGGCCATTGCCACCTTTGGCTCAAAGGGCAATGATGTTTTTGCAACAATTCACGGCATCTTGCGTATCGACAATGACGACAAGATGATCGAAAGATTCTGGAACCCCTTTGTCGCTGCCTGGTACGAAGGTGGCAAGCAGGATCCGAAACTCGTTCTCCTGCGTTTTGATACAACCACCGCTCAAGTCTGGCTGGACGGTTCCAGCATGCTCGCTGGCATCAAGATGCTTCTGGGCATGGATCCCAAGGAGGACTACAAGGACAATGTGGCAGAGCTGAAGCTGGGGCGGGCGAAGTGAGTGTGAAACGCCAAACTGGCAAGCCACTTTCTGCATAATGTTTCATCCCTCTCCGTCACGCGTTCCGCACGCCACCTCTCCCGCAAGCTGGCGACGATAACAATTTTATTTCCTCGCCCGCTTGCGGGAGAGGTGGATCGCGCGTGAGCGCGAGACGGAGAGGGACTTCTGGCATTACCGCCGCCTCGGTTTCAATGCCCCACGACCACTCTCGTCCCCTTTGGCTGCCCCATCTCTTTCAGCAACCCGTCAAACCATTTCTGCTCCACGTCGAAATTCTTGCCGCCCTTGATGCGGGGAAACTCGACGGCGCGCATGGGTTTGCCTTTTCTCTCTTCGTCATGGCCAATGACCCCGCTCACGCCAGCAATCCCGCTCTTCACGGCTTCAACACACATCTTCTTGATCAGTGCCAAATCCTCCTTGTTGGCTTTCGCTGACCGTGCAAAATAGCCCGACTTCTGCACCAGGGTTTTCTCAGCCCCCACCATGTCGGCAAAGCGTTTCGCAAACCACGCACCAGGATTGATCTTGTCGATTTTCACGTGGCCAAAGGCATCGCGTTCCGGCTCCTCACCACGGGCGCGCATCTCGGCAACGATGTCTTCGACTCCGGCGCCCTCACTCAAAAAAATCGTCACGCAATCTTCTTCGTCCATCACCTTTTTCAGGCGCTTGGCTTCCGCATCGAGGTCTATCGACAACTCCGGAAGATAAACTGCATCAATATCCTTGTAAGCCATGGGCAGGCCAAAGCCGGGTACGAATCTCTGCTTCTTCAACCGCTTGCGATAGACCTCGGCTGTCGCAGCCGTCAGCCAGCCACAGTTGCGGCCCATGACTTCGTGGATCAGCAACATGCGCGGATTGGTGCTTTGCTCATTCACCGAGTTCTCCCAGAAGACGGCACCCTGCTCCGCTGCCGTTGCAGCACCCAGAGTTTGCGCGATGGGGATCACATCATTGTCGATGGTCTTGGGCAGGCCCACAACCGTGAGATCGTAATTGTTGCCGGCAAGATAGGCCGCAAGGTCGGCAGCCGTGGTGTTGGTGTCATCGCCGCCGATGGTGTGGAGAATGGTAATCCTATCCTTGACCAGTTGTTCAGCCGCCACATGCAGGGGGTTCTGCCCCTCCTGCACCAGGCCACGCTTGATGCAGTCTTTTACATTGGTAAGTTTCACACGCGAATTTCCGATGGGTGACCCGCCATGCTGCGTCAAGACCAACGCCTGCTTGCGCACCTGAGCCGTAACAGGAATCGACCAGCCCTTGAGCAAGCCCATATAGCCGTTGCGGTAACCAATGATCTCCGCTTTCGGCAGCTTCTTTGAATACATGTCAATGAGATAGCCCACCGATGCAGACAGGCACGGAGCCAGGCCACCAGCCGTCAACAATGCAATCTTCTGTTTTTTGACGGCTGCCTTGGCCATGATGAACGCTCCTCAAAATCTGATTTGGCGCTTCCTAACCGAATCATTGGAAAAACGCCAGATGGTTGAGACGTGCTATGGTCTGATCCTCTCATGTCCTTGGAGGCAATGCCATGACCATTGATAGCCCCGTAAAGCGACTGGCCCAGTGCCTGCTCGAAAGCGACTATGACAATATTCCGCCGCGTGAGCGCAAGGTGATTGAGCGCATCGCCCGCAAAGTCGCGGTGTCGCGCAACACCAATATTGAACATGACAAGGCCCTGACTTTCGGTGAAAAACTGGCCGACCGCGTGGCGAGTTTCGGTGGCTCTTGGACCTTCATGATCATGTTTGGCATGGTGCTGCTGCTATGGGTGGCAATCAATTCACTCATGCTGAGCAATGCGTTCGACCCCTACCCCTATATTCTGCTCAATCTGTTCCTGTCGATGCTGGCATCAATACAGGCCCCCGTCATCATGATGTCGCAAAACCGCCAGGCTGCCAAAGACCGCCTCGATGCGGCTCATGATTATGAGGTCAACTTGAAAGCCGAAATCGAAATCATGGCGCTGCATGAAAAGCTGGATGAAATGCGCAGCAAGGATCTGGCAGAACTGCTGCGGCATGTGTCAGCCCGCACTAAAGATTCTTCCGGTAAACGATGAAAGATGATCGCGGCGTGATGGTGTCGTAAAGGGAACGTGCCGCCGCGTTGTACTCCTGCGTCTGCCAGTAGAGCCGGAACGCCCCTTTCTCTTTTGCTTTCTCTTCACAGGCGAGAATGAGTTTTTTGGCAGCACCTCCACCTCGCGCCGCAGGATCAACGAACAAATCCTGCAGATAGCAAATAGGCTGCGTGCTCCACGTGTTGTCGTGGAACAGATAGTTGCAGATGCCGATTACGTCGCCATCATCCTCGGCCACGAGCGCATCAATGTTGCTGTTGGCATCAAGAATACGAGCCCATGTCTTTGCGGTCGCCTCTTCGCTGACTGTGGCACGATAGAACGCGACATAGGCACCCCACAGGACGCGCCACCTTGCTTCGTCTTTGGCAGCAGCAGGGCGGACAATGACGTCGGACATGAAAATCAACTTTCAAAAAGGCTCTTCCGCTGTCAGTCATAGGCAGGCCAACCCGTGCCACACAAGTCCACTTTAGACCACAATCGTTGCTCCAAAATGCATCGCAGATCTTGCTTGAAGACATAACCACCTAAAAATTGACATTTTATTGCCACATTTTAGCCTTTAATTGATTGTGCACGGGCGTCTGCTGGGAGTGACAATGACACGATTTGTCTTCTTGGTATTTTTTGTTCTCGCGTTGCTCGGAAGTGTGGGTCTGGCGCAAGAGCGTCGTGTGGCCTTGGTCATAGGCAACGGAGCCTATGCCGATGCGGCCAAATTGCCCAACCCCGCAAACGATGCCAAGGCCATGGCCGATGCCCTGCAAAGACTGGGGTTTGATGTGCGGCTGGTAATGGATGCAACACAGGCTGACCTGCTTTCGGCCATAGATGACTATGCCAAACTGCTTCCAGGCTCGTCCGCGTCCATGTTGTTTTATGCCGGGCATGGTATTCAACTCGAAGGACAGAATTTTCTGCTGCCCGTTGACATCAAGGTTCAAAACGAACGCTCCATCCGCTATGGCGCGGTTGATGTGAGTGAAGTGGTGGCCGAAATGGAACGCAGCAGCCCGGTCAACCTCATCATACTGGACGCCTGTCGCAACAATCCCTTCGTCGAAGAATTGAAACGCGGCTTGAAGAGCCGCTCTGTCAACATCGCGCAAGGTCTGGCTCCGATCAAGGCCCAATCCAGCGGAACGATCATCGCCTTTGCCGCAGCAGCGGGTTCAGTGGCCGCCGATGGTGAGGGCGAGCACAGCCCCTATACCGAGGCCCTGCTGGCAGAGATCGAAAAACCCGGTGTGGAAGTGGCGCTGGCGTTGCGCCGAGTGGCAGGGCGGGTGATTGAAAAGACCAAAGGTGAACAAAGGCCCGAACTTCTCGTGCGGCTGGTCAACGAGTTCTACATGAAGGAAGCAGAGCCGGTGCCCGTGTCAGCAGTAGCTGAAGTGGTGCCGCCAAAACTTCCTGAAGTCGTTCTGCCAACAGTTCCAGAGGTTGTTGCAAAGGTAGAAGAACGTCCCGCCAAACCGCGCGACACAGAAACGATAGTGGCCATCGCTGACGGTGCTGATGATCCACGCTTCGTCACCCAACGTGCGCAATGGGGCCGCGTCCAGCCCCGCGCCGCAGTTGTGAGTGACTGGCACCCAGCACCCCTCGCCAACACTGTGGAAGACGGTGACCATGATACTGCGTCAACCGCAAGCTGGGTCAAACTCGATTCACAGGTGCAGATGGCAATTGGCGCAAAGGGTGACAATGACTGGCTCAGGTTTGAGGTGGGCACGCCCGGCATACTGCATCTGGTGGCAAAGCAGGTTCCAGCCGAAATCGACCTTTCCGCCCAGTTGCATGACCGCAATCTGCAAGCCATGGGAAACGGGCAAACCGCCCCAAGGCCCGGTGGCGATCTGGACGTGACAATTGATGTGCCACGTGCAGGCACCTATTCGTTGTTGGTTGCTGACAGCTATAACGACGGCTGGTCCGCAACCACATTCCCGCTGTCACTGACCTTTCAGCCAGTAGACGACGGCTACGAAACCAACAACTCGATTGGCAACGCCTGGCCGCTTGACATGAACGGCGAAGTGCAAGGCCATATCTTCCCTCTGGCCGATGCCGACTGGTTCCAGTTCTGGGCTGAGCAACCCGGACGTTTCACCGTTTCCGCCACGGATATCCCCGCTGATATCGACGCAGCCTTCCGCCTTTATAATGGCGATGGCCAGATCATATACGATTGGACAGTATCACCCCGCCCCGGCGGCGATGCACAGGCCGTTTACGACCTGAAGCTTCCCGGTGCCTATTACCTTGAATTTGCCGACAGCTACAACGACAAGCGCAGCGCCGATCGCTACACGTTGAAAATCGCATTCATGAGGTCGGTTGACTCGAATGAACCCAACGACAGCTATGCCACTGCCCGACGAATTCCCCCCACAGGCAAGCGCCGTCTCACCGTGCTTCCCAAAGGTGATGCCGACTGGTTCCGTCTGAAGGTGGACCAAGCCGGTGAGTTGCGCTTGGCCGCAACGGAAGTGCCGCAAACATTGGACGTGTCCATGCGCGTCTACAACAGTGACCGTGCCATCATTGCCGACTGGATGGTGCCTCCCCGCCCCGGCGGCGATACCATCGCGCAAGTCGACCTGCCAGCACCGGGTGAATACTATGTCGAAATCGCCGACAGTTACAACGACCAGGCTGACATCGCCCACTATACATTTGAAACCGCCTTCATACCCCAAGCCGACCAGTACGAGCCGAACAATGCCTTGGGATCGGCAACACCTGTCAGCACCAACAGCGAATTCCTGTTCAACATCCTGCCGCGGGGCGACACTGACTGGTTTGCCATGGCCATCGAAGCGGCAGGTGAACTTGCGGTGTCAATCGACGAGGGCCCGCCCGACCTTGATCTGACATTCCGCGTCTGGAATGCCGATCGCCAGATTGTCCAGGATTGGATATCAGCTTACGCCAAGGGTGGCCTTACGGCAGGTGCCGCCGACCTGTCCAAACCCGGCCTTTATTTCATTGAGGTCGCCGACGCTTTCAATGACCAGCGTTCCGTCCTGCCTGCAACCCTTCAATCTCATCTCACACCCGCAGCCAGCGCCTACGAACCCAACAACAGCTACGGCGACGCCGTTGGTCTACCTGTCGATACACAATGGCAGGACAGCATTTTCCCCAAGGCAGATGCCGATTTTTACCTGCTTGACGTTCCCGCGGCAGGTGAAATAGCTGTAACGCTGGGTGACGTTCCCAAAAGCCTGGACCTGTATTTCAGGCTTTATGACGCCAACAACGTTGCATCCGCCTGGTATGGCCCGGCCAGCCCGGGCGACGACTTCACGCAGCAAGTGCCAATGCCCAGCGGCGGACAATACCGCATCGAAATCGCCGATGGTTACAACGACGCCCGCAGCCCCCTCCCCTATCGCTTTGGCTGGACCTTTACGGCACGTCCGTGACCCAGGTGATTTCCGCATTTTCGAGCGGACATCACCAGCACGTATAACCCCCATCCACTGACACGATACTGCCCGTCATCAGGCTCGAGGCATCACTCGCCAGAAACAAGATCACGCTTGCAATTTCCCATGGCTGGCCCATCCGGGCCATAGGTGTGCCGCCGATCCAGTGTTTGCGGATTTCAGGGTCCAGAGCAACCTCGCGCGTAAGGTCGGTTTCGATGTAGGTAGGAGCAACGGCATTGACTCTAACACCGCGCGGAGCCCATTCTGCGGCGAGCGAGCGGGTCAAATGATGAACGCCTGCTTTTGACGCGTTGTAGTTGGCCTGCTCTTGCGGATAGTTCACAATGTCAGCAGACATGGACCCAACATTGACGATGACGCCACTGCCCCGTTCCAACATGTGTTTGCCAAAGGCTCGGCAACACCAGAACACACCGTTCAGATTGACGTCAATCACCTTGTTCCAGGTAAAATCATCCATCGTCTCCGCTGGCTTGAAAGAGATGGCGATGCCGGCATTGTTGACGAGAACGTCAACCGCGCCATGCCGCTTGACGACTTCCGCTTGCACGTTCTCAACTGCACGAGGATCAGTCACATCCAAAACAATTGAGTCCGCTTTCGAACCCAGCTTTGCAGCGGCAGAGGCAGCGCCGGCCTCGTCCATGTCAGTGATGACAACCGTTGCACCCGCTTCGGCCAGCGCTTCAGCCGTGGCAAAACCAATGCCACGTGCTGCCCCCGTGACCACAGCAACCTTGCCGTCCAGTCGAAATTTTTCAAGATACATCGGAGCTATTCCGCATCTTTGAGTTTTTGCGCATAGACATTGATGATGAGCGCCGACAGCAAGATCAGGCCTCGAATGAGGATTTTGAGAAACGAGTCGATCTGGATGTGGTCAAGGCCATTGTTGAGCACGCCAAGCACCAGAAGCCCTATTATGGTGTTGCCAATGCCGCCGCGCCCACCAAACAGCGAAGTACCGCCAACCACCACCGCAGCAATCGCATCCAGCAAATAAGAATCAAACTGGTTCTGTTGCGCTGAGCCGAAATAGGCCACGGCGAGCATGCCCGCAATGCCCGCACACATGGCAGAGATCACCATCACGGAACCAATGATGAGTTTCACATTCACACCGGAATATTCTGCTGCCTCCCGGTTGCCACCGGTCATGTAGATGTAGCGACCAAACCGTGTGTAGGTCAGCACCAGATGGCCACCCAGCAAAAAAACGATGGCGACGATAATGGTCCAGCGAATGCCGAAGATCGATCCTGAGCCGAGCATTGTGATGAGGTCAGGATAGGAATAGGCGATCTGCCCGCGAACCAGCAGCGCCGAAACCCCGTTGGCAATCTGCATCATGGCCAGCGTCATGATGAAGGATGGGATGCCAATCCATGTGACGCCGAAGGCTGTGATGAGGCCAAAACAGAGTGCTGTCAGCAATGTGAGAACAATGGCAACGACGCCGGGCAGCGGCACATTGGCAATGTTCACATAGTCGGGTTGCAGCGTGAAATAGGCGATGGTGATGCCGACAGCGTTAGCGATGGCGGCAACCGAAAGATCAATCTCCGCCGTCAGGATCACATAAGTCAATCCCACCGCGATGATTGCCGTGATGGAAATCTGCTGCAGGATATTCATGAAGTTGACGACGGAAAAAAACGTGGGGCTGGCGAAAGAAAAGAACAGTACCAGTGCCAACAACGTGAACACGGGTGCGATGTTTCTGAGTTGATCTGCGAGGAAGCTTTTGAGACGGCCTTGGGTTTGCGTTTGGGTGGCTTCCATCGTTGTCCCCTATGCCGCTGCCAGAAGGTCGCCCTTGTGGAGCACCCCCTTGGAGAATTCCCTTGCCACACTGCCTTTGCGCAAAACACTGACGCGATCAGCCAGTGTCAGAATAGTTTCCGGTTCGGTAGACAAGACCAGAATGGCAACGCCCTTGTCCCGCAATGCTTTTACAATTCGGATCACGTCTTCCTTCGCCCCCACATCCATTCCGCGCGTGGGCTCCGACAGGATCAACACTTTCGGCAAATGTGTGAGCCACTTCGCCAGCGCCACCTTCTGTTGATTGCCCCCGGAAAGCTGACCCAACTGCATATCGGGCTTCGGCGGCCTGATCTGCAAATCCTTGGCATGGGCTTCAGCGATCACGCGCTCTTTTGCAGGCTTCAAAAGTAATTTGTGAATGCGGTCAAGAATGGCAATGGAGATGTTCTTGTAGACCGGCTCTGTTCTAAACAGCATCATGCGCCGATTCTCCGGCACGAAGGCAATGCCAGCCGCACGGGCGGCAGCGGTGGAGCGAAAAGATCGGGCCTTGCCGTCAATCACGATGCGCCCTTTTTTAACCTTGCCTTTGCCGAACAACGCCCGCGCCAACTCAATCTGCCCACAACCCATGAAACCATAAACACCCGTGATTTCGCCCGCACGGAGCGACAGCGAAATGTCCTGCAAGGTCTGACCATCACCCACACCCTCGGCAGCGAGGACAACGGGTTTGGCATCATCGGACGCAAGCTCCGTGCTCTCACCCATGTGCATGTCTTTGGACCCACGCCCGATCATGTGGGAAATCACGGCATCCTTTGTGAGATGAGCTGCGGGTTCCGTTGCAACCTTCTTGCCATTGCGGAAAATCGTGACGCGGTCAGATATTTCCAGAACGTCATCCAGAAAATGCGAAATGAAAATGATGCCACGTCCCTCAGCCTTGATTCTGCGCAGTACATCAAACAACCGCTTCACCTCTGGCGGCGAAAGCGCTGACGTTGGTTCATCCAGTATGATGATGCGAGCGCCCGAAAACAACACGCGCGAAAGTTCTACAAGCTGTTGCAAGCCCACAGGCAAGGCGCCCATGCGCGTGCGCGGATCAATGTCGAGGCCGAGACTGCTGATGAGTTTTTTGGCTTCACTGTTGATGCGCGCCCAATCCACAATGCCACCCGCCATCACTGGCTGATTACCCAGAAACACATTTTCGCCCACCGTCAAATCAGGAATCACAGAAAGTTCCTGATGCACCATGCCTATGCCCGCAGACAGGGCATCCCGCGCCGAGCGAAACCGCACTGGCCGACCATCAACCTTCATCTCGCCTTCATAGTCCGGGTAAACGCCGGCGATGATTTTCATGGTTGTGGATTTGCCAGCCCCGTTCTCGCCCACAAGCCCGTGAATCTCACCGGCATGCAGCGAAAACTCGACATCCTTCAATGCGGCAATGCCACCGAAGGATTTGGAAACACCAGACAGTTCGAGCAGGGGCGGCTCATCGCCCCTGCCCTCGGTAACAGCGTTCATCAAACCCTCAGATCAGGAAGTTCTTCTGCAGCCAGAGGTGACCAGGAGCCGTTTCCTTGGTGATGACCGGACCATCGGCGAGGATATAGTTGGGAATATCCTTGCCCGCTTTCTCGCCACCTTGCACGGCAGCAACGCCAGCAGCAACGGCCCAGCCATGAATACGGCAGGACGGATTGCGCACCGTGGCCAGCATGGTGCCCTCCAGCACGGCATTTACAGCAGGTGCCATGGCATCCACACCACCGATGATGATGCCTTCACGACCCTTCTGCTTCATCACCTGATAGGCAGCCAGCGCCATGTCGTCATTGTGGAAGAAGGCACCCTTGATGTCCGGGTTCTGCGTCAACACAGAATCCCATATGCGCGCCACCTTCGTCACATCCCAATCGGCAGGCTCTTCATTGACCACCTTTACATCCGGGAAATTGGCAGCAACCTGCATGAAGCCTTTGGCGCGACCCTGTGCACCAGAGTGACCAAGAGCGCCCTGTGTCATCACCACATTGCCCTTGCCACCAATGGCCGCCATCAACTGCGACGTGACGGCCGAACCCATCATGATGTTGTCAGGTGCGATGAAGGTGTGAATGGGAATGGTGCCCGGAGGAGCCACAAGCGTATCCATGGCAATGACGGGCGTTCCCGCATCAATCATTTTCTGGATGGGATCCGTCAGTGTACCAATACCGAAAGTCTGAATGCCAACGAAATCCCACTTCTGTGTGGCCATGTTGTCAATGGCAGCGCGTTGTTTCGTGGCAGCAAGCTCACCATCAAACCAAGTGATTTCCACATTCATCAACTTGCCCCAGGCTTCTGCAGCCTGTTTGCCCTGGGCACACCAGGTGGCTTGTAAGCCAGCGTTGGAAAAGGCGGCTTTCATGGGTTTCCCGGCAGGGGCGAGCGCTTGCGCCATCAGCGGACTGAAGCCAGCATCGGCGAAAAGGGCCGCAGCCAATGTCGATGCGCCGATGGTTTTGAAGACATTACGGCGCGTCGTCGTTTCCTTGATCAGGTCTTTCAACATATTTCGTCTCCCATGTTAGTTGCATGCTTTCGCAACTTTTGTTGTGTGTCAGTCGTTGAGAATTTTGGTTCTCTTTTTTTGCCCTCGGGAGCGATGATACTATGTCATATCCGCGCGATTGCAATGAGTGCCGAGGATAATTGCGCACTGCATTGCGGCATGTAATTTTGTGCAGTGCGCGTTTGTTGATCGTTGTGCTGCGCGCAATACAATCTTGCTTCCCTCCTTTGGCTCTGCCTAACTATTAATCTGATTGCCTGATTTTAGACCATGAGTTATGCTCGAACTGTGGTGGCGCTGGGTAAGCCATTGTATTCATTACCCAGTGAATCTGGCACACCCCCTGCAACTCCGCGATCAAACCTTAACGAGGCGTAAACTCCCCATGAAGAAGATTGAAGCCATCATCAAGCCGTTTAAGCTTGATGAAGTCAAAGAGGCGCTGCAACTGGTGGGCCTGCAGGGTATCACCGTCACCGAGGCCAAGGGCTTTGGCCGCCAGAAGGGTCATACCGAACTTTATCGCGGCGCTGAATATGTTGTGGACTTTTTGCCCAAGGTGAAAATCGAGGTTGTCATCGCCGATGAGCTTGTCGACAAGGCCGTCGAAGCCATTCAAACCGCCGCCCGCACGGGCCGCATCGGGGACGGAAAGATTTTCATTTCAAACATCGAACATGCCATCCGCATCCGCACCGGTGAAGCCGGTACGGACGCGCTCTAAATCATTTCATAAAAGCCAGACCAAAGAGGACAACAATGGCCAAAGACTCTCCGATCGAAAATGCCCTGAAGACCATCAAGGACAAGGACGTGAAATACGTCGACCTGCGCTTCACCGACCCGCGCGGCAAGATGCAGCATCTCACCATGGACATAAGCCAGATGGGTGCTGATGCCTGGGAAGACGGCCTGATGTTCGACGGCTCGTCGATTGCAGGCTGGAAGGCCATCAACGAGTCAGACATGATCCTGCGTCCGGACGCGTCCTCCATTCACATGGACCCCTTCTATGCCCAGAACACCATGGCCGTATTCTGCGACATCGCCGACCCCGGCACCGGCGAAGGCTATAACCGCGACCCGCGTTCGATTGCCAAACGAACCGAAGCCTACCTCCAGTCCACCAAATTGGGCGACACGGTGTTCGTTGGCCCAGAGGCTGAGTTCTTCGTGTTCGACGATGTGAAGTTCTCCACCAACCCCTACAAGACGGGCTTCGAACTCGACGGCGTTGAACTGCCAAAGAACTCGGACCGCGACTACGAAAATGGCAACATGGGCCACCGTATGCGCACCAAGGGTGGCTACTTCCCCATGAACCCGATGGACAGTGCACAGGACATGCGCGGCGAAATGCTCAGCGTCATGGGTGAGATGGGCCTCGCTGTTGAAAAGCACCACCATGAGGTGGCGTCATCCCAGCATGAACTCGGCACCAAGTATCAGCCGCTCACCATCGCGGCCGACCACATGCAGATCTACAAATACGTGATCCACAACGTCGCCCACAGCTACGGCAAGACCGCAACCTTCATGCCGAAGCCGATTTTCGGTGACAATGGTTCCGGCATGCATTGCCACTTCTCGATCTGGAAAGACGGCAAGCCCCAGATGGCGGGCAATCAATATGCTGACCTCTCGGAAATGTGTCTCTACTTCATCGGCGGCGTCATCAAGCATGCCAAGGCCCTGAACGCGTTTACGAACCCATCCACCAACAGCTACAAGCGTCTGGTGCCCGGCTACGAAGCCCCGGTGCTGCTGGCCTATTCGTCAAGGAATCGCTCGGCCTCCTGCCGCATTCCCTTCACCAGCAATCCGAAGGCCAAGCGCGTGGAAGTGCGCTTCCCTGATCCAACCGCAAACCCCTACCTCTGCTTCTCGTCCATCATCATGGCGGGCCTCGATGGAGTGGCCAACAAGATCCATCCCGGCCCTGCCATGGACAAGAACCTCTACGACCTGCCCCCGGCAGAACTCGCCAAGGTGCCAACAGTCTGCGGCAACTTGCAGGAAGCCATCGACTCACTGGCCGCCGACCACGACTTCCTGACCAAGGGCGGCGTGTTCTCGAAGGACCAGATCGAGAGCTATCTCGAACTGAAACAGGAAGAACAGGACCGCTACCGCATGACACCACACCCGGTTGAGTTTGATATGTATTATAGCTGCTGAAACTCAGTGCAGTTACAAATCGCAAAACCTCGGTGATAAACCGGGGTTTTTATTTTTTGTGTTTTGGTTTTGGATGGAACAATGTTACCGAATTGAGAATTGCTGAAGCAGAGAGTTTATGTTTCTCTGCGATCCAGACAAAGAAGGCGGCGGGCGACGTGGGCATCCATCAGATTTTTGCGCAGAACCTGCGCAAGAAAAGCGAACGCTTCGAATCGATTGCTGATGCCTGCAAACACGCCAATGTGAACCGGCAACAGTTCAACAAGTACCTGTCTGGCGCAATGCTACCAAATGCCCGGACTCTGAAACGCATCTGCGACGTGTTTGAGATTGAAGACTGGGAATTGTTTGTTCCTCCAAACTCCAAAGTATCGGAAGCCGAAAATGCTTTGGACAAGGTATCCGAAGCTCAAATAGTGCGTCGCGATGAATTGATTTATGCGCTTTACGGCTTACGCGGACATTTCCATTCCAAACCGGGAATAGCGCCAGGTTATTACAACTGCTATTTTCCTTTGTTGGGCTTTCGCGGCTTTGTTGTCAGGTCTTCGCTTTTAATTTCCAAGTCAAATGATGGGCTTAGATTCGTTCGTCACACTCGCATAAACTCTCCAAATGATCCAAAAACCACACTTGCATATGGAAAACACCGTGGAGTTGTCATATCAAATGGAACCATGGATTATTTTCTTGGAGTGAATACTTTGGTTCCAATGAATATAAGCTTCATGGCATTTCCACGTGAAGCAACGGAACACAAAGCGGGTCTCGCAATCATCTATGGTCTTAATCAGCACTTCGCGTGCCGCACTGTCATTGAAGGCCTGGGACAATCTGTTTGGCAAAAGAGAAACCTGCTTTCAAAACATTCAATTGTTTCTACAACCAGTTCTGACGTCAATTCGGTTGTGGCCAAGATCATGGACAATTTAGGACACGATGTAGCAGGACAACTCACCACGCCTGATATTGAAAAACTGCTCATCAATGCCGTAGATTTAGCGAAATGAAACTACACGTGTTTTGAACCATGAATGACATTTCGGAAAATATTGCTGATTGATCCCAAGGATTTTTGCCTCACATGAGGTAGGGCCTTTGCCAACTCATATTCCAATTCGACTTTACGATCATCACGCTTATCTAAGTCAGCTTGCAGCCATAGCTCTGCGATGTCTTTTATTTGCTCAAGTTCGTCCAGTTCGCTGCATTGGTCTGAAGAACCTGATGTTCTGCTGAAACCTAAGTACTGCCTTGGCGAATGCGAAATTTCAAATGTGTTGGGATTTTTGCGGTTTGTCATTTCGTCCTCTAATGAGAATCACTCGTGGACTCAGTATCGGTCAAGGAGACCTTCGCTGGACATTCTCTGATTAAATTACCTGAAGCGAAAGGCAGATTGAAACCGCCGACAACCATCGGTTAGTTCACCGAATCGGCGAAATACCTATTCTGGTTGTGTTGCGTAAATCCAATCAACTTAATGGAGAATAGCATGAACACCACTCAGAAATCGCCTTTTGCAACTTCCTCTGCGGCACCAGCCGATATCAAAAAAGCAGAAGCAAGTTCGGCTGGCATCGGCAAAATCGGTAGCTGTTACAAGCAGGACTAATATTCACTTTGGCCAGACGCTCATTGGGCGTCTGGCCATCGATTGAGGAAATTATCATGGACATGCCCGTTTACAGTTCGATTCATGAACTTCAAACTGCTCCTTCGCTTGTCATTGTGCCAATGCCGACAACCGGCGATCCGGAAATTGGCGTCTACGAATTCATCAGCAAATCCTTTGCACGGTGTCCGATCAACACACTCTATTGGCTGTCCTATTTCAAACAACCGAGAACCCTGTCGCGGGTCTATGAAGACCATGCGCACCTTGAAAGAAGTTTCGTAGATGCTGAGCTTGATGCACTGTTTGAGGCCAATTTCTTGGCACAAGTTGGAAGTGACCGCCACAAGCTAGCCTCATCTTTCGCACAGTCTTGGACTTGGGACATCTCGACCGCACTGTTTCACTTCACTGTCTACGACAACCCGATTATGTCCGACGATGAAGCACGACAAAACCAACTCGACAAGCTGGAAGTTGATCAGCCGCCGCCCTTCTGGTGGAACGCAACACAAGAGAAAATCGTGCAGCTTGATACAAGTACCGTCGATCTTGATTCGCCACTGCTCAAGGTCATGCGCAACCGAAGAACCAATCGCACCAGCGCAGGTCATGACATTGAATTAAAACATGTCGCAAGGTGCCTGTTTGCGGGCTTGGGCATCGTCGGAACCGTATCGGCAACATCTGGCAAGGTTCCCTTGTCGATGACTCCGTCAGGCGGGGCGCGAAACCCCTATGAGGCTTACGTCATCGTCAGACGAAACACCGACATTGAACCGGGCGTCTACCACTATTGTGCTGCCCAGCAGGCTCTGGAAAAAGTCAATGAATTTTCAGCCGATACGCCTGTTGCAGCGATGTTCGGCGGGCAAGAATGGTTCGATGACATGTCCACGATCATTGTACTCGTCGCCGTGTTTGAAAGAACTATGTGGAAATACCAGGACCCCAATGCCTATCGTGTTGTACTCATTGAGGCTGGCCACATAGGACAAAATGTCATGCTGGCTGCAACAGAGATGGGGCTAACCGCTTGTCCCTCCGCGGCGATGACACACAGCAAGGTGTCTCACCTGCTGAATCTGAAAGACACAGCTGTGCATGTACCGATC
>JANNNG010000078.1:0-3694 GCA_031398425.1 Hyphomicrobiales bacterium
CCAGGGCTTGAACCTTGGCGGACAGTCGTATGCCTACAGCGACTCATTCAGCTCGCTGAACCTGTTCCACGGTGCTGATGCATGGATCACGTTTGATGCGAATGGTCAGGAGCAACGCGGCCAGGTGGCAACGGACACAAAAGGCTGGGTACCGGATTTGCCCGTGGTGAATGGCCAGACGCAAACGATTTACGCCAACATTTTCTACACCAAGATCATACCGCCGGGTGACTATATCGTGGAATGGACCGGTGAAGGCACGCTGTCGACCTACTCCACCATGGAGTCCATGGGCAGCAACAAGTTCCGCATCAAGTTTGAAGGCAGCAGCGCCACTGATGAAAACGGCATTTCGCTTTTCATTGATTCAACCGATCCCAACAACACCGGAAACTACATTCGCGACATCAAGGTTTACCAGGAAAAATATTCGGACCTTTTGGCCAATGGCGAACATTTCGATCCGAAATGGTTTCAGCAGGTCGATGATTTTCGTGTGTTGCGCACCCACGACTGGCAAGGCACCAATTTCTCGAAAGTCACAGACTGGACACCGACCATCGTGACAGCGGATCAGGCCTTCTGGGTGAAGGATGGCCGCGGCATGCCCTTTGAATTACTGGTCGAAATGGCAAACGAAACGCGGTCTGATTTGTGGATCAACGTTCCCCACATGGCCACCGACCAATACATGCGTGAGGCTGCGGCTTACGTGAAACAAAATCTTGACAAGGATCTCAACGTCTATGTCGAATACACCAACGAATACTGGACGACCATCTTCGATCAACATCCCTACTTGAATGCCAAGGGTGCAGAACTTTTTGGCAATGCACCTTTTGCCAATGCACAGGCCTATGGTGCGCGAGCGTCGGAAATGACGCAGATTTTCAAGTCGGTGTTCGGGTCAGAAGACGCCCGCCTCATCCCCACCGTCACACTCAATCACAATGCTTTCAACACCACCGAAGCCCTCACCATGTTGACCACGCCTGCCTATGTAGCCAAAGGCGGAATTTCACCATTGGATGCTGGCATCAAATTTCTCGGCACCGATGGTTATTTGAGCTGGTTCAATACTGACCCCGCCACCGACGCCATGGTTGACCAATGGATGACACAACCGGACAAGGGTTTTGGTGCAGCACGGGATTTCCTCATCAATCAACTCAACACTGATCTGGCACCGGCCTGGACCAAGGGGCGCGCACTGTCGGATCAATATGGCTTGAAGTTCGGTGTCTATGAGGGAGGCGCACTGTTGTTGAACGGCGACTACCAGAATCCGGGTGCACCCCGCTTCACGCAGTTCAATGAAGATGTGCAGCTTTCTCCGGAAATGCGCCAGGTTTATGAAGCCGAATTGGCGGCCTGGAAGACTGTGGGGTCCGGTCCCTTCGCATGGTATTCTGATACCGGCCGCTGGGGACCATGGGGCGACTATGGCTTGTGGAATGCCCCCGATTTCACACCCGAAGAACGCACCAAGGCGATCATCGAAGCCAACAAGCTTCCGCCCTGGTGGACCGACGATCCACGGGGTGCCTCCACCTTCGACAATGGCAAATATGATGCCGGCACCGCCACATCCGAGACAATGTCAGGCACTGCACTGTCAGACAGGCTCTATGGTCTTGCGGGTGATGATCGTCTGGACGGCCTGGCCGGCAAGGATATGTTGGTGGGCGGCCTGGGCAATGATATCTATACGGTGGACAACGCATTTGATGTGGTAATTGAAAAGTCGGGCGGCGGCACGGCTGACCGGGTGTTGACAACTGTGAACTACACGCTGTCAGCCAACCAGCAGATCGAATTGTTCTCAACCACTAACAGCGTCGGCACTGGCGCCATAAACCTTTCAGGCAACAACCTCGCCAACATCATTCTGGGCAACGATGGCAAGAACAGGCTCGACGGCGGCGGTGCAGTTGACCGCATGACAGGTCTGAAAGGCGATGATCTTTACTTTGTTGACAGCGCTGCTGACGTTGTCGTCGAAGCGGCAGGCGGCGGCTTCGGTGACCGCATCCTGGCTTCGGTCAACTACACCATGGGAGCTGGCCAGCAGGTCGAGTTGTTCTCAACCACAAACACTCTTGGCACGGCTGCCATCAATCTTGTAGGCAACGCGTTCGCCAATCGCATCCTCGGCAACAATGGCGCCAACGTTATCAACGGAGGTGGCGGCAACGACTATCTCACCGGCGCGCTGGGTGCCGACTAGTTCCAGTTCAACACTGCCATTTCTGGTGCAGGCAATATTGATATCATAGCAGATTTCGCACACGCAATCGACGACATTCAATTGGCCCAGGCAATCTTTGCCAATATTGGCGTAACACTTGACGCGTCCGAGTTGAAATTGGGGACCGCCGCCATAACCACCAGCCAGCACATCATCTACAACAGCGCCACGGGTGCGCTGTTCTATGATGTCGACGGGTTGGGCGGTGCCGCACAGATCCAATTTGCCAAGGTCACGGCAGGAACAATACTGGACATCAACGACTTTGTCATGATCTAGAATATCAGACGCTCATTTGAACCCGTTGATCTGCGTGGAATTTCACCCCTCCCCGCTTTTTGCGGGGAGGGGCAGGGGGTGGGGTTTCGACGCTGGTGACAATCTCCAAAAACTCAAGCGCACTAGGACCCCACCCCCGGCCCCTCCCCACTTTGTGGGGAGGGGTGAGGTGAGAGAATGACAGGCCATCAGCCATGTACATTTGAGCGTCCGATGATCTAGCGTGCGCTCAACGCTTCGCCTGCAACATACCCGCTGGCCCAGGCCCACTGAAAGTTATAGCCGCCCAGCCAGCCTGTGACGTCAACGGCCTCGCCAATAGCATATAGTCCGTGCACGGACTTTGCCTCCATGGTCCTGGAAGAAAGCTCATGCGTGTCAATGCCGCCCACGGTGACTTCGGCCTTGGCGTAGCCTTCGGTGCCATTGGGAACGACCGTCCACTGATGCAGCCGGTCATTCAGAGACTGCATCTCGGGCACAGTCATGTGCTGCATGATTTTCTCTGGCACCAACGCCGCCGCCAGACGCTGCGGGATAATTTCGCCGAGGATGGTTTTGATCTCTGCTTTCGGGCGTTCGTGTTTTCGGGTCTTCAAGACTGCTGCAACATCTGTGTCAGGTGCCAGATTGAGGTGCAACGCATCGCCAGGTTCGAGATAGGACGAAGCTTGCAGAATGGCAGGGCCTGAAAGCCCTCGATGCGTAAACAAGATGTTCTCTGCAAATTCCATCGGTCCCGCACGCGCAATCGCGGGAACAGAAACGCCAGCAAGCGACGCATGGAAGGCCAGCTCATGCGCTTCAGCGTGCAACGGCACGAGGCCTGCTTTTGGCTTGACGACTTTGAGACCAAACTGCCGCGCCACGTCATGGGCAAAGCCAGTCGCCCCCATTTTTGGTATCGAAAGGCCGCCAGTTGCCAAGACCAGTTGTGATGCATCAAATTGCCCGGCAGTGGTATCGACCACGAAGCCGTCTGACTTGCGAACAGCCGAAATCTTCACGGCAAGCCTGACGTCGACCTGCGCCTTGGCGCATTCCGCCAGCAGCATCGCAACAATCTGCCGGGCCGATCCATCACAAAACAATTGGCCCAGGGTTTTCTCGTGCCATGCAATCTTGTGTTTTTCCACGAGGCCCAGAAAGTCCCTTGGTGTGTAACGC
>JANNNG010000096.1:0-2014 GCA_031398425.1 Hyphomicrobiales bacterium
GGCCATGAGGTTTGACTCCATGCCCTTCACTTCCCCGCCAAACTTTGATTGTTCTATGGAGAGTGAGGCCGTAGCGCTGTTCAAAGTCTGCACATAGTCCTGCAACTGGCTGGAGAAACCATGAAAATCTCCTATGAGTGAGGAGGAGATACGTTCAAACTGCTGGCTGTGGCCACCAATTTCGCTGCCGGCAAGGGCGGCTCGCGCGGAGACATCGTCAATGGTGCGGGCCAGATCATCGGACGATTGCTTCAAGCCGTTTTCAAGTCGGTCAAAAGTTGTCAGGGCGATGCTGATGACCTGATTGAGGTTGTTGGTGTTGCTTTCAAGTCTGGTCAGCAAGGGGGCCGCTTCGCCACCCACAATCTGGCTCGTTTGCTGCAAAGCCACGCGCTGGCTTTCAAGGCCGGAGACAAGACCACGGATGCGGTCTTCATTGGCACCAAAGGCCCGCTCTACGGCGGACATTTCCTTGTGCACGATTTCCTCAAGGGCGGATGCACGCTGGTAGGCATGCTCCACACCCCCCACCAGCAGGTCCACCTCATTCCGTACAGCTTGCGCAATCGAGGTCAGGTTGTCCGAGGCAATGTCGGTGGGACGTACCAGGCGGAGTGCGGAATGCATCAGCACTTCTGAAACCTGCTTCATCTGCTGGGCACGCCAGAGAAAGTAAGCCATGACCCAGATGATGCCGACGGGTATAATCAGCAGGGCCAGGGAGCCCATCACGTCTGCTGACGTCGGAGCCTGATTTGCCACCGGGGAGAAGACCGCTGAAGAGTTTACAAAAAACCAGCCGCCAACCCACAGCAGCGACAAAGCGAATGCGGCATAATAGACCATGTAAGAGGGCGGGCGGCGCAGCCTTGCCAGCATGGCGGCGGTGCCGGGATCGTTTTCGTTGGCGGGGCGGTTGCGCAAGGGTGCACGGTCAACCTCCATGGCCGCCTGGAGTGCAGCTGACCTGTCTTGGCGGTTTCGGTCTGTAATTCGCGTTGCCATACTTTTGTTTCGCACTTCTCACATGGCGGTAACCCCGCCTGCCCAACCTCGCCCCCCGACCGTGCCCAACCCGGTTTCAGCCGGCATGGGGGCCATCACAGTCTTGAAGCCACTTCGCAACATAGTAAACCAATGGTGACCGGACTTGAACCGTCAAGCCTCGCCAAACTGTGGGTAAATGAAAGTTTGGTTAAAATTATGGATCGAATTGAATAGATTCGGTAAATTCGGTGTTTGCCATGTCTTTTGAGGTGATTTCAGGAGTTCTCTGGCAAATTGCCGGGAGGATGCTGAAGGACAGATCGTGGTAAAAACTCAAAAGTTGCAAGTCGGGCGCAATCAATCTCGCGTGGATTGCATGGTGCTGGACGTTGCGTTTCTGGATGCAAACACATTTGGCGACAAGATCTTGCGGGCGGAAATCATCAGTCTTTTTCTAGCACAGCTTGAAGCGGTGCAGGCGCGGATGCAGATGCCCTTGGATGAAAAGAGCTGGGCCTATCTTACCCATACCCTGAAAGGGGCAGCAGCTGCTGTGGGTGCTCAACAGCTGGCGAGCATGGCTGACGATTGGGGTCATTGCCCTCACCCTGCCACGCTCTCGGCCCGGCATGGGCTGGAGGCGGACGTCAAGCGTTCGATCATGGACTTCAAAACCGTCGCGACAACGCTGGCGACGTGATCGGAGCCGGGTTGCCTTGCCACGGCAGTTTCCCTATGAGCACGACCGACAATCGCAATCGGATATTCAGGGCATGGCCAAGATCACCTTCATCCAGCACAACGGCACGGAAATCGAAACCAAGGGTATCACCGGCATGACGGTGATGGAAACGGCGGTCAAAAACAATGTTCAGGGCATCGATGCCGATTGCGGCGGTGCCTGCGCCTGCGCCACCTGCCATGTCTATGTCGAGCCGGAATGGATGGACAAACTGGGCAGCAAAAACCCGATGGAAGCCGACATGCTGGACTTCGCCTTCGACGTCCGCGACAACAGCCGCCTGTC
>JANNNG010000099.1:0-8633 GCA_031398425.1 Hyphomicrobiales bacterium
CATCAACGACAAGCACATCGAAGTCATCGTTCGGCAGATGTTGCAGAAGATGGAAGTCACGGACGTGGGTGAGTCCACCATGCTGATTGGCGAACAGGTGGACCGCGAAGAGTTTGACCGTGAAAACGCCAAGCTTGAATCGGAAGGCCTGCGTCCGGCAACGGCACAGCCTGTTCTCTTGGGCATCACCAAGGCGAGCTTGCAGACACGTTCATTCGTGTCCGCAGCGTCCTTCCAGGAAACCACACGCGTCCTCACCGATGCGGCAACGCAAGGAAAGATCGACACCCTCGATGGCCTGAAAGAAAACGTCATCGTGGGCCGCCTGATCCCGGCGGGCACCGGCGGCATGTTGAGCCGTCTGCGCCAGATTGCCGTGAAGCGCGACAAGCTGATCATCGAGGAACAGTCGAAGACGCAAATACCGCAGGCTGCTGCGGAGTAAGATCAAGGGCCCGGAAGAAATTCCGGGCCTTTTTGTTTGTATCAGAGTGTTATCCGTTACTTTACACCAAATGAAATTTCTGGTAAGCGATTGCATGAGAATTCGCAATCTGATCCACAAGGGATTGCGCAAGTTGATCGAAGACAACATGCGACTGGCTTGCAACCGGCTGTCGCGGATAAACTTCGCGCGGATAAACTTCGCAAGATTATTTCATTTTTGCAGGAAATGGAACATGAGGATGCGCTGCGGTCAATAGCGGTCTGGAAAGACCATCACTGGAAAGACCATCAACTGACCGGGAACCAAAAGGGCGTGTGGAGCCTTTTTGTGACAAAGAATTGGCGCATCACATTCAGTATCGACAAAGGCGAGATTGAAATTATTGATCTCAACTATGAAGACTATCACTAGGATAAACCATGAACATTCGCATGAAAAACCCCGTCCATCCCGGTGGTTTTGTGAAAACTGAAATTATTGAACCGCTGGGACTCACCGTTACCGCTGCTGCGCAAGCTTTGGGTGTTACACGGCCTGCCTTGTCGGGACTTTTGAATGAACGTGTATCGCTCTCTCCTGAAATGGCGCTGCGAATTGAAAAGGCTTTTGGGGTTTTGATGGATACTTTGATGCGCATGCAAAATGCCTATGACATTGCCCAAGCGCGTGGACGGGCAGGGGAGATCAAGGTGAAGCCGTTCAAAATGAAATCCGCTCCGCATGATGTCGCAGCGTAAAAAAGTATGCTGCCATTTTCTTGCGGTCGCCATTATTATGCCAATGTATCCTTGCTCTGCATGGTTGGGCAAGTGCTTCTCTGTGATTTCAACTGTCTCAGGAATGAAGAACTTGGTTAGCACTTCGGCGAGCAATTTTTTGTCAACATTTGCAGAATGAAGAACAAGCCGGAAAATTCCTGCGAATGCTGGACAATTTCGGATCTACTGTCGTTGGAGGGGTGCGTCTTGCAACGATTGCAGCGGCAAACTATCGCAAACTGCGCGCAAAATCGATCACCATTCGAGGTTCCGTTGACTTGTTGATTGCGACTTGGTGCATCGAAAATGAAATCCCGATATTACATGACGATAGGGATTATGGATTCATTGAGAAGCAAATGGGGTTTCGAGTTTGGCGCGGAGAATGACTGTCCAGGTTCAAAGCAATCGCACATGATTGCCACCTGGCGCTTTGAAAGCAACATTCCTTAGCTGCATGCTGATCGGGACTTTGAGTATTTAGAAATGTACCAGGGTTTGCGTCGACGACCCGCCACTTTTCCGGCATGATTGTTTGACAACACTTTTCCGTCTCAGTCCGGATGGCACGCGTGCAGGCAATATTTTTTCAATCGCAGCACCTTCACTTCACGTGGCAGCAGCGTTGGCTGTTCTGGCTGAAGACGCGGGTTTTCATCTTGCGGCGCTCAATGCGAAATCTGCTGTGGCCACGCGCAAGATTGGCCAGGAGTACGGTGCAGGACCGCCCATCCCTTGTCGTCATCGCAGAAAATGTGAGCCCGCTCTACACCCATGCTGATCCGCGCGAGCAGGAGCTTGAACTTGGCAAGGTTCAGAACCTTCGCGTCGTGGCACACCTTCTGGACGGCCTCATCGTCCAGCAAAATCAGGTCTTCAGCTTCTGGCAACAGGTGGGGCGGCCGAGCCGAGCCAAGGGCTTTGTCGAAGGGCGTGAGCTGCGTCAAGGCTGTCTGATTCCGTCCATGGCGGGAGGGATTTGTCAGTTCACCAATGCACTGGCGATCGTGGCCCATCACGCAGGAATGGAGATCATTGAGCAGCACCGTCACAGCGCCAGCATCGACAACACCCTGCGGCATCGTGATCATGACGCAACGGTATTCTGGAACTACGTCGACTTCAGATTTCGCGCACCATTTCCGGTTTGCCTCACAGTGCAGCTGACGCAAGACGCACTCAGCGTGCGATTGGAGCGCTTGCCGTGATCCATTCTGGTTCTCCAAAAAGCTGTGCAAGTTGCGGCGAAGTGGAATGCGCCATGCATGTTCGGCACGGCGTCGCGGTACCTTTAAGTGGCAAGACAACCTTCATCGTTGACGATGTTTGGCCCGAATATCAAAGCTATCTTGCCTCCGTGCGCCAGGCTGGTGATCAGGTGATAGCGCCCGGTTTTTTTTGCAAGGCCCGTCTGCCTCGCTATGGCTGGGGACGTTCCGTGTCACATCGCGCGACAGTACAGACCTTGCTGCGTCATGTTGCCATGCGCCGGGTTGCGAAGAAATCGGGTGCTGAGCGGCAGCGTGCCTATCTCAGACATGATCTGCTGATCGCCGAAGCCTTGGCAAAGGTCATCGACTATCGGGCGCGCCATCTGGTCATTGCACAGGCCTGGCTGACGTGGCTCGCGGGCGCGGGAGTGTTGGGCGGGCGCAGTTACGACGTGCTCATGAGCCGCTATCCGCTGGCAGAGGTACATCGCCGACTTGACGCAGTGGCCGCTGCGTCAGGACCGAGCAAAACCATTTCGGATTTTCGCGCCGATGCCGATCTGGTGCGGGTTGAATCACTGGCGCTGACAAATGCCCGCAAGATCATCACACCGCATCACGGCATTGCTCATCTGTTTCCGCAAAAATCCCTGCGATTGGCCTGGCACCGCCCGCCTGCCAGGTCCGCGCGGAAAGGTCATCGCACGGCTTTTCTGGGACCAACCATTGCGCGGCAACGGGCCGATGTGGTGCGCGAGTTCGCCAAGAGCCTGCCAAATCCACTGATCGTCATGGGGGCAGATCTCGAAGGGGAAAATTTCTGGACAGGCATCGACATTGAGCGCCGATTCCTGGACGCAAATTGGCTGAACGACGTTGGTTCAATCATCCATCCCGCCGCCATGACAAACCAGCCGCGCGCCTTGCTGCAAGCCCTGGCCAATGGCGTCACAGTTTTTGCGGGCGAGGGCAGTGGGCTGGCTCGCGCTGACTACATGCCAATTGAGAATTGCACTGACGTTGCCGTCTGATGAAGGACAGAATCCAAGCCTGGGCGACCGCTGTGACCTACGATAGGTGTTTAATCGTACGCAGAGCCATGCTGAGCGCGTTTTAGAAGTCGGGCGCTACCCCTGTAGCGATAAACTCTGGAATGGCGTCAGGCATCATCTCTGTGAAGATAAAAGGTATTCAATCCTATGTTGAATTCACGCGACATACTCGCCATTCTGTCACGCTCAGGGCTGAAAACTGCCTTGCCCGCAATCAGTACGGCCAAAGCGGCCAGCAAAACCAGTACAGCCTTTCGGAAGCTTTCAGGGTTGGTGCCCTTGAAACTGCGTGCGCCGATCCATACGCCGACAATCAGCACCGGGAGATAGGCTATCGCACGCCACACACTATCTGAGGTTATCAATCCGTGTACGGATAGATTGGCCAGACCGATGACATCCGTTGCCAAAAAGAATGCCGTGAGGGAGGCGCGGCCGACCACCGCTCCTGCCGAAGAGGCGAAATAGAACAGGATCACGGGAGGTCCACCCATGCCGAAGGCGCCATTGGCGAGGCCGGATGCAGCTCCAGCAAGGGTGGAGCCGAGCTGACCGGGCACGTATTTCAGGGCAAAGCCCCACCAGAGAAGTGCGGTGGCGATCAAGACGAAAATCGAGAGGGCGATCTGCATCGGTGCTGCGGGCAGGCTGGCCAGGGCCCACACGCCGATCGGCGTCGTGACGAAGCATCCAAGTGTCAGGGGTGCGAGAGATCGCCAATGAATATGCTTCCAGATCGACGGAAGCATGTGGATGCTGGCGACCAGTTCCAGCATGAAAATCGAAGGCACGATTTCGACGGGCGTATAGACGAGCGAAAGTGCTGTCACCGCCAGGAGCGAAAATCCAAAGCCCGAGAAGCCGCGCACGATGGCAGCTCCGAGAATACAAAGACAAGCGTAGACGAGGGAAAGCCATTCCATGTTCGGAGGTTAAAGTCGAATCAGCACCGAAAAAAGGGAGCTTTCCCTGCTACGCTGGAAAAGCTCCCGGTGTTGCCGCCTCGATCTTGTCAAACGCTATGAACTCACACACTCACTGTGGGGTAGGGTCTAATGCAGGGCGGCCAGGGCATGCGCGCCATCTGGCTCGATAAGGCCGATCATGGCCCCGGTGGCATCGGTGACGACGGCCAGTTTGCCAACACCCGGAACGCGAACGGGTGGGCGCATGACTTCGCCGCCGGACTTGGATGTCTCGACTTCGGCCTTGGCGATGTCGGCCACCGACAGATAAGTCATCCAATGGGACGGCACACCATCATAGTCGGGTGCCGTCAATTCAAAGACGCCGCCGACCGGCCTGCCGTCCTTTCGGGCAATCCAATAGCCTCCGCCATCGGGCAGGGTGGTGGGCTCGAACACCCAGCCCAAGGTGCGGCCATAGAAGGCCAAGGCAGCCTCAGGCTCCCAGGTGTTCAATTCGTGCCACCACTGTCTTTGCGGCATGGTCATCGTTGGTTTACTCCTTTTGAGGGGGTGATCCCGATTTCACATGTCGCCGTCAGTTCCCAGACTCGCCTGCCTTTCGGGCGGAGATGCGGCGCAATTGGGACAAATTGTGGCGGGGTCTCTCAGCGCAACGGATCACGTCAAGATTGTGATGTCTCCCGCTGTGAGGTTGATGGTGTTGATCGCTGTCTGGTTGGTGAGCTGGATCAAAGTGTCATTGGCCGTCACCCCTGCCACTCCATCTGAGATAAACATATGGAAGTTGCCCGTATTATTCACCTTGAAGAAAGCGAATTCACCTAACGCATTGCCTGCGGTTGTCATGCGCGTTGCAATATCGAGAAGCGCATCGGCCAGGGTTGTTCCGGAGCCTGCGAGGAAGCTGGCAACGCCAGTGGTCGCGTTAATTGATGCTTCCGTTGCCGTTGCGACCAACGCACTGCCGCCAATACTCAGCGCAGCGGAGGTAAAGTCGATCTTGTCGCCCACGCCAACCAGCCCCTTTGTGTAGTCTGTAATAATGTCCTTGGTCACATCGGTCTGGCCAGAATCGCCCAGCGCGAAAGTAAAGATATCGCTGTTCAAACCACCTGTCAGCGTGTCGTTGTTCAAGCCACCTGTAATTCGGTCTCCACCGTTACCCCCGTCGATGATGTCAGCTCCGCCTAATCCAGCAATGGTATCGACACCGTCGAGTCCCAAAATGGTGTTGGCGGCAGTGTTGCCGCTGATGATGTCGTTAGTATCGCTTCGTCCAGTGGCATTAATCGCTGCGACGCCTGTGAGAACTACACGTTCGATGCCTGCATGCGTGTTGTAGTCAACCGACGAGAGAACGATGTCCAATGTTCCACCACCGACAAACTCGAAAATCACATCTCCCACATTGTCAACAGTGTAGGTGTCGTTGTCCAATCCACCGAACATGCGGTCCGCTCCGGTGCCACCGATCAATTGATCAGTGCCATCGTCGCCAACAAGTTCGTCGGCTTCCGATCCGCCGTTCATGATGTCGTTGCCGGAATTACCATACAGAAAGTCATTTCCCGCACCCCCATTGATGGTGTCGATGCCATCGCCACCTTCGATTTCGTCGGCACCCGCATCGCCGTTCAAAATGTCATTGTCCGAACCGCCGCCGAGAAAGTCATTGCCAGCGCCGCCGTTCAGCGTGTCCAGACCATTATCGCCGCTGAGTTCGTCATTGCCATTGTCACCATTGAGAATGTCATTGTCGTTGCCACCCTGTATGTTGTCATTGCCGTCGCCACCGCTGAGGTTGTCGTTGCCTTGATCGCCACGCAGGCGATCAAAACCACCGCCGCCTGTTGCGGTGTCGTTACCTTCATCGCCACGGAACTCGTCGGTTCCGATGCCCCCTGTGAATTTGTCATTGCCCTGGCGTGCGCGCACGGAAAGACCTGTGGCACCGGCAAAGAATGCATCACCGGTTTCTGTGCCGTTTACAGCTCTGATACCCACCAAAGTGTCCGTATTGGCAAAGGTGTCACGCGCTGTTGCGGCCAAAACATTGGCGTTCTGGATTGCGCCAAGTTCATTGCTGATCGAAGCCGCCACCGCGATTGCCGACATATTGAAGATTACGCCAAATTCACCCGCCAGCGTACCCCATTGATGCCCGTCATAGTCAGGGCGAGACCATTTCTCTTCCCGGTAATTGACAACGACCGAGCCCGTGGCAAGGGTTGAGAGATCACGATAGGTGTCATTTCCGCGACTGCCGCTGAAATCAAAGAACCTCGGTGCACCCTGATCAAACCAGAAGCCGTAGTTTGCGTCATCCGTATTGGTCACGCCAACATTGGCCTGCATCACATCATTTCCGAATGAGCCGCGAACCCGCTCCATTTGCTGGAATGTTGTGCTGACGGCAACCCCGCCAAGTGAACCTGTGACGGTGCCCGTGCCCGGTCCGATATTGTTCACGGTGACCGTAATGGTGTCGGTGCCAAGATCGCCATCAAAGGCAATCATGTCATAGCCCACATCGCCGTTCACTGTGTCAGTGCCGTTGCTACCGCGGATGAAGTCGAACAGTCCAGCGCCCGCGTTGATCGTATCGTTACCCAGTCCGCCATTCACGAAATCATCGCCATCTCCGGTGTTGATGGTGTCATTGCCTTCATTGCCATTGAATTCATCGCGGCCATCACTGCCGATCAGGGTATCATCACCACCGCGTGCTTCGATGCGGCTGCCGATGGCCGAGGCCACAAAGTGGTCTTTCGTGTCGGTCAGTTTGAAGCCCTGTCCACGTACGATGGTGTCGGTATTGCGGAAGGTGTCAAGGGCTGTGCCCGCAGCAACCGTCTTCAGGCCGTCGCCTACATTGACGCTGATGGCGGCGGCGGAAAGGTTTATGATAACGCCGAATTCGCCGACAGCATTGCCCCAGATGCCGTCGTTGTTGCCGACTGCACCATGGCCCTCGAATTTTTCAGCGTCATAATTCACTCTGAAATCGGCGAGGTCCCGGTCCGTCTGATCATTGAACCTGTCATTGCCAGCACCACCCACCCAGTTCATGTCGTAGTTGGCGGCGTTCAACGCATTTGTGCCTGCAAAGAAACTATCATTGCCATTGGTTCCGATGACGCGTTCAATACCGTTGAACGTCGTATTGACCGAACCGGCTGGCGGGCCGGTGAATGTACCTGTGACCGTGCCCTTGCCGCCAATACCCGTATTGTCGTGGATGACCGTGATTCCTGCAACGCCGACTGCACCCAGATTGATGGGAGCATCAACGCCTGAAATGATGTCATAAAATGATCCGCCGTTAACGGTATCAGTTCCATATGATAAATAGACGAAATTGCCATCATCAGGTCCGGCATCACCGGTGTTGATCGTGTCGTTGAAAGCGGAACCGCGAAGATCATCCGCAGCCGCCGAACCAATGACCGTCAGGCCTTCCTTGGCGAAAACCGCGTTGTAGCTTGCATCATTATAAACGGTCAGCAGGGCATTGAATTGGGCAATGGTGGGCGGTGTGATGTATCCATTCTCAGTTACAACCAAGGTAGCGCCACTGAACAGCTGAAAGCCACTGATGGTGCCTGCCGTAAGCTGCCCGCCCGCAATGGCCAGACCGGCCCCGCTGATCCTGAGCACAGTTGTGCCAAAGGTGATGGTCACCAAGGCTCCGCCGCCAGCCAGCGTGCCGTTGTTGATCACATCTTCAAGCAGAACTTCCCAGTCAAAGAGTGGTTGACCAACGCTGTGTACGACATTTGCCATGACAAGTGTTCCCGTCCAAAAAAGCCATTACCCCCGAGTGAAGAAGAGTTATCGCAATCTGAGGATGCAGTCAAATGATGGCGATATCAGAAAACGTAGTCGTCGGACTTGCTGTGAGCGTAGCGAACCTTGTCGCGGGGAATAGGAGGAATAGGTGACGCTGAATAGGGGACGCTTCCCTTTTCCACTTCCCTTTTCAAGGTAGAGAAGAATTTGGGCTGGAATAGGGGACGCTTCCCTTTTCTAATAGGGAATAAGGAATAGGGGACGCTTCCCTTTTAAAACGTTGAATAGGGGACGCTTCCCTTTTCAAGGTAGAGAAGAATTTGACTTTCATTCTTTTGTCTTGAATTCCCTCTCCGTCATCGCTGACGCGATGCCACCTCTCCCGCAAGCGGGCGAGGAGGAATAGAGGACGCTTCCCATTTCAGGAGGAATAGGGAATAGGGAAT
>JANNNG010000228.1:0-3929 GCA_031398425.1 Hyphomicrobiales bacterium
CAGCACACAATCATGACGTCTTGCCGCTGCTGCTTCGAGTGACGCTCTGTCGAGGGGGTCCAACAGGTCGGACTTGTTCCACACTTCAATCAGGTGTTCACGCTTGCCAGCCCCAAGTCCCAGATGATCGAGAACCTGTAATACGTCCTTTGCCTGGGCGTCACTTTCTGCGTGATTCATGTCACGCACATGCAGAATGACATCGGCCTCCAAGACCTCTTCCAGCGTGGCCCGGAAAGCTGCGATCAGCGATGTGGGCAGATCAGAGATGAAACCCACGGTGTCCGACATGATGATCTTGCGGCCGTGCGGCAGTGTGATGGTTCGCATGGTGGGATCGAGTGTTGCGAACAGCAAATCCTTGGCCAGCACATTGGCGTTGGTCAGCTTGTTGAACAGCGTGGACTTGCCCGCGTTGGTGTAACCTACGAGGGCAACGATGGGATAAGGCACGCGCGACCTGCCCTTGCGGTGAAGGGCGCGGGTTTTCACGACGTCAAGCAATTGCTTCTCGATTTTCGTGATGCGTTCCTGAATCAGACGACGGTCCGCCTCAATCTGGCTTTCGCCGGGACCGCCGAGAAATCCGAAGCCGCCGCGCTGGCGTTCCAAGTGGGTCCATGAACGTACAAGACGGCTTTTCTGATATTGCAGATGGGCAAGCTCGACCTGCAACGTGCCTTCCTTGGTGGAGGCACGCTCGCCAAAGATTTCTAGGATCAAGCCCGTGCGATCCAGAACCTTTGCACCCCATGCGCGTTCAAGATTGCGTTGCTGGATGGGAGAGAGCTGAGCATTCACGATGACGAGGCCGCTTTGGTATTCGTTGACCAGTCTACCGATCTCTTCGACCTTTCCAGTGCCAATCAATGTAGCAGGACGGGGAACCGCAAGTGGTGCGATCAGGCTGTGGGCGATCGTCAATCCGATGGCCTGGGTCAGGCCGATGGCCTCTGCCAGGCGGCTTTCTGGCAATCGATCATGCGAGATAGCGGCACCCCTGCCCTTGGCTTCCACATGGACAACAAGCGCACGGCTGTCGTCTGCCTTGTTTTGCTGATCAGCTTCACCTTGAAAGGTGGCCTTGGCTGACTTCCGACGCTTCTTGGGCGAAGGCAGACGCTCATGGTCCCGCTCACTCAAGTGCTGCTGCTTTCGTCATCGAAAAGGCTGATGGGCCCGCCTGGCATGATGGTGGAGATGGCATGTTTGTAGACAAGTTGTGACACGCCGTCACGGCGCAGCAGAAGGCAGAAATTATCGAACCACGTAATGATGCCCTGGAGTTTCACACCGTTCACCAGAAATACTGTAACGGGAAGTTTGGTCTTGCGCACATGGTTCAGAAATGTGTCCTGAAGGTTTTGCGGCTTTTCTTGTGCCATGGTGTTCACCTGGTCCTTGTTCTTATTGCCCCGTGGGCGGCATATTCGTTCAGGTTGCGCTTTGGTGCAAGCCCCGCAAAGTTTAATTACTCGTCATCTTTTGCATGCAGGCCCAGCGACTTTATCTTGCGATGGAGTGCGGAACGCTCCATGCCGATGAATTGCGATGCACGTGAGATATTGCCACCAAACCGCGAAAGTTGTGCTGCGATGTAATCGCGTTCAAAGGCCTCGCGGGCCTCTCGCAGCGGTAAGGCCAGCAAATGCTCCCCACCAAAACCATTGGCCGTTGTGGTTGCAACCTGATCCTGCGGAACCAGGGCAGCCGTAATTTCATCACCCGGTTCGCCACTGGCGAGAATCATGATGCGTTCGATGATGTTGCGTAGTTCCCGCACGTTCCCTGTCCAGTTGCGGGTCTGCAAGATCGCAAGCGCATCACCGGCAAAGCGGCGCACAGGCTGACCTGATGCCGCCGAATAGGTTTTGGCAAAGTGCTCGATGAGATCAGGAATGTCATCGCGGCGTTCAGCAAGGCCCGGAACCGCAACGGGCACCACACTCAAGCGGTGATACAAATCTTCGCGAAAGGCCTGGGCCGCAATCATGCCCTGCAGATCGCGGGCTGTTGACGAGATGATGCGCACATCAACCTTTGTTTTCTTGCTGGTGCCCACGCGCTGGAATGTCTGATCAAGCAAAACGCGGAGCACCTTGCCTTGGGTTTCCAGTGGCATGTCCGCGATTTCATCGAGATACAATGTACCGCCGTGGGCTTCTTCCAACGCGCCGATGCGGGGAGCTGCATCGGGACCATTGTCAACGCCAAACAGGTTTTCCTCAAGGTGTTCTGGTTCCATGGTTGCGGCGGCCAATGTCACGAAGGGACCATTTGCCCGGCTGGACCAGGCATGAACGGCGCGTGCGACAAGTTCCTTGCCGGACCCCATGGGCCCAGACACCAGCACCCGGCTGTTCGAGGGAGCGATCTTCTTCAGCAGTGTACGAAGATTGCGCAGCGGCAGAGAGTTTCCGACAAGTTCCGGGTTTAATCCAGATCGACCTTTCAATTCATCGTTTTCGCGCTTGAGCCGAGTGGTTTCCAACGCACGTCCGAGCACCAGCAGCAGGCGATCAGCGTTGAAGGGTTTTTCAATATAATCGTAAGCACCGCGACGAATGGCGGACACTGCCGTTTCAATATTGCCGTGGCCGGAAATGATCACCACAGGCACGTCAGGCAACCTGTTTTTGATTTCCAGCAGCAGGTCTAACCCATCAAGCTTTGAACCCTGCAGCCAGATATCCAGCACCACCAAAGAGGGTCGGCGCTGACTGAGTTCCGACAGTGCTGCGTCCGAGTTGTGGGCGAGGCGCGTTTCAAAGCCCTCGTCCTGCAGGATGCCAGAAATCAATTCGCGTATATCGGCTTCATCGTCGACGATCAGAATGTCAGCGGCCATGGTCTCAAGCCTCCTTTTGTTCGGGTGCTGTGAAGGGTGCAAAATAAAGAGTGATGGCAGCGCCCTGCCCTTTGTCAGTGTCGGTCAAGTCCAGCCTGCCGCCATGTTCTTCCATGATACGCTTGACGATGGCGAGGCCAAGGCCCGTGCCCTTTTCACGTGTGGTCATATAGGGTTCGGCGAGCCTGTGGCGGTTTTCCTCGGGTAGTCCCATGCCATTGTCTTCCACGCGCAAAAACGGTGCACCATCTGCAAGGCCGGTTTGCACCGTGATTTTTCCGGCATGTGTGGCATCGGCGGCGAGGCGCGTTTCAATTGATTCCCGTGCATTCTTGACCAGATTGGTAATGGCTTGCGTGACCAATCGCCGGTCAAAGGCAAAGCGCGGCAATTCCGGATCAAGCGCCAATGCAATTTCAATGTCGGCCGACGATACGCGCTGAAGCACCGTTGCGTCACTTGCCACCTCGTTCAATTCGTTGGGTTCGGGGATGGCCTTTGGCATGCGGGCAAAGGACGAGAATTCGTCAACAATGCGACCGATATCACTCACCTGCCGGATAATGGTATCAGTGCATTGCTCAAACACCGCTTTATCGGTCGTGATTTCCTTCAAATACTTGCGCTTCAATCGTTCAGCAGACAGCTGGATGGGTGTGAGCGGGTTCTTGATTTCGTGCGCAATGCGCCGTGCGATATCGGCCCAGGCCGAATTCCGCTGTGCACTGACAAGATTGGTGATGTCATCAAAGGTCAGTACATAGCCGTGGGACTCATCATTGGAGGCTTCGGTCGTTATGCGCACGAACAGGTTTGACGTTCGACCCGCCACGTTGCGCTCGATCTGGCCTTCGGCCAATCCGGAAGGTCTGGTCATTGCGTGTTCCATCAGGGGAGCGAATTCCGGCAGGACCTCTGCAAGGCGCTTGCCCAGGACATTTGCTTGCCGAACACCCAACAGGTTCAATGCCGAACGGTTCAGCAGTGAAATGGTGTTGTCGGGTTCGAGGCCGATGACACCGGCACTCACTCCGGCCAGCATGGCCTCGGTAAAACGCCGCCGTTCATCAAGCTGCTGGTT
>JANNNG010000181.1:0-2844 GCA_031398425.1 Hyphomicrobiales bacterium
TGGCTTTGCATCAGTGATCATCCACGCCGCCAGCGACGGCGACTTCGGCGCCTCACCAACGTTCCTCTGGTACGCCCTGGGCTGTGCCGTCTTTGCCACCGTGTTGCCGATCTTCTGCATCAACGGCGGACTGGCCCGCACGTCAGCGCAAACAGTTGGCATGATTTCAACAATCTCGCCTCTTGTAACAATCGGCCTGGCAGTATGGATATTGGGCGAACCTTTCAGCGTGGCTGACGCTTTGGGATCGGCGTTGGTACTGCTGGGTGTTGGTTTCTACACCTGGGGCGATATGCGACAAAAGTCGGTGGCCAAAGCATTGGCCACCGTTGAGTGAGGTCATGCCGGGTTCAGCATAGCGAACACCTGATCGACATTTCCGGTGGCTTCTGCGTTGCGCAACAGCTTTACCCGCTCCACGAGAATTTCGCCATGGGGCGGCGTGCCCGACAGTATGGCCATGCTCTCGCTGATGTAATCAACAAGCGGCATGGAACGCGGGTTGCTGCGCTGCCCCGGCATCAAGTCCGTAGCAACAGCAGGTGGAGCAAGTTCGAGCACTTCGACACTTGTGTTGCGAAGTTAATAGCGCAGAGACTGCGTATAGGAATGCAGTGCGGCCTTCGTCGCACTGTAGGTTGGCGTCATCGCCAAGGGCACAAAAGCCAGACCCGAGGTCACGTTGACGATGGTCGCATGGGGTTGTTTCCTGAGCTGCGGCAACAGTGCTGCTGTCATGCGGATGGGTGCCGTCAAATTCGTGGCGATGATGTCTTCGGCAACCTCTGTAGTGAAGTCGTCAGCGTTCACATCTTCGGCCTTCATGATGCCCGCGTTGTTGACGATCACGTTCAACGCTGGGTATTTCTTTGGCGCGGAAGCGGCAAAAGCCCTCACTGCTTCAGCTGAAGTGACGTCGAGCACCTCATAGGCCATGCCATCATGCGCGGAGACCGTTTCTTTCAGCGCCGCCTCGCGACGGCCAGTGATGATGACGCTATTACCCGCCTTGTGCAGTGCTGCCGCAAGGGCCTGCCCAATGCCAGAACCGCCTCCGGTGACAAGAATTGTATTGCCTGATGTCTTCATGATGATCTCTTTCGCGTTTCAATTTGAGTGCATGGTTGATATAGGTGCGACGCTAGAGAACAGAAAGTAGGCACCGGAATGTGCCATACTTACCCGTTGGAAAGTGAAGGAAATCACCGTGCAGAAAGCCAAAACCTACAGTCCCGAAGTCTATCCAGCCGTGGACTCACGGGTGGAAGCGCTGGTCGTTGAAGTCATGGGGCGCGTTGCCGATAAATGGACGCTGATTATTCTTGAGGTGCTCGAAAAACACGGCGAGTTGCGCTTCACGCGTCTGGGTGAACTGGCCGGTGGCATCAGCCAGAAAATGTTGACGCAAACGGTGCGGCAAATGGAACGGGACGGCTTTGTGATCCGCACCGTGCACCCCGTCATTCCTCCGCGCGTGGAATACAAGCTCACGGATCTGGGCCTGACTTTGGCCGAGGCCTTTTGCGGTGTGTGGACCTGGGCCGAGGCCAATGTCACGCGAATCGAAAAAGCGCGTGACGCGTTTGATCGGCGGAATAAAATCTAACCCGCCTGCTTCAACCACTCGCGCAGCGCATCATTGATACGCGTCTGCCACTTCGGCCCCTTGGCCTTGAATTGCGCGATGACGTCGGCATCAAGGCGAAGTGTGGTGGAAACTTTGGGGTAGTCCAAAGGTGGTCGTCCCCGGACCACGGACACAGAAGAGAATTTCTTCTGCCACTCCGGCGTCGATAGATCTGGAATTTCATCGGGATCAATCCAATTGTTTGTCGTAGACTTTTTGTTCACGGTCATTGGCTTTCCTCATAATGATGATACGTCGTTTCCCCAGTCGGCTCGTCCACGCGATAGCAATCATGCGACCCAACAATTTTCCAAATGTGAGATAGCGCTTTTCGCCATAGTCTTTCCGATCATCGTCAATTGTGATTGTTTTTCCTTCAAACACTGTCCGAGCATCCGCCATATCTACACCTCGGTTCTCCAGCGCTAATTGTCGTTTTACCGGATCGAATTCTATGTCCATATTAATTGTTACTACATTAAATCAGGAAGGTCAATCGCTAGCTCACCGTGTCCGGCAACACGCCTTTCCGCCGCGCCATGAAATCCTGGAGCGCCTCATTAATCCCTTGGTCCAACGCTGGCGCTTCGTATTCGCGCAGCAGCTTTTTCCACTGCGTATTCGCCCGTACCACAATGTCCTTTTCACCTTCCACCTGCCACTGCTCGAACGAATTGTTGTCGGCCAGCCCCGAGCGCCAAAACGCCGTTTCAAAATTGGCCCGCGTGTGCGTGGCACCCAGATAGTGGGACCCCGGTCCCACTTCGCGAATGGCGTCCATCGCCTGGCCGTTTTCTGAAAAGTCCACGCCTTCGGCAAACTTCTGGAACATGGTGAGCTGGTCGGCATCCATGATGAGTTTTTCATAGCCGGAGGCAAGGCCGCCTTCGAGCCAGCCCGCCGCATGCAAACAGAAATTCACACCCGACAGAATGGTAGACCACAACGTGTTTGCACTTTCATAAGCCGCCTGGGCATCAGGCACCTTCGACCCGCACAGGGCGCCGCCCGAACGAAACGGCACACCCATGCGCCGTGCCAGTTGTGCGGCACCGAATGTCACATGCGCGGGTTCAGGTGTGCCAAAGGTGGGCGCACCTGATTGCATCGACATCGACGCTGCGAAAGTTCCAAACACGACAGGCGCTCCGGGGCGGCAGAGTTGCGTAAATGCAATGCCAACGGAAGCTTCGGCCAGAATTTGCGTAAGCGTTCCG
>JANNNG010000191.1:0-40075 GCA_031398425.1 Hyphomicrobiales bacterium
CGTCGCCATCTCCATGACTGCCGGTGGCGGCGCCTGGGACAACGCGAAGAAGTCTTTTGAAGATGGCTTTGTTGACTCGAAAGGCGTCAAGCACCTGAAGGGCAGCGATGCCCACAAGGCGAGTGTCACCGGTGACACCGTGGGCGACCCCTACAAAGATACTGCCGGTCCCGCCGTGAACCCCATGATCAAGATCACGAACATTGTGGCACTGTTGCTGCTGGCGGTGCTGGCGGGGCATTAAAACTCACCGAACTCCGCATTGAGAATGTCGGGGCTGCTAGGAGAGTCGGCATTCTCATGTGATCAATGGGTTCCGTGTCTTCAATTTCGGAAACCGTGAAAAATCCCGGTCCGCCGTCCACAGCTCCGTCACTCCGTGTTGCAGACAGATCGCTGCAATCCGGGCGTCGTGGATTTTGGCTGCTCTTATTTGTCCGGCGAGAGAGAGTTCTTTGAGTGTGTGGATGTGGTTTGGTCCTTCGCTGAGCAGGTTCAGTTTGGCGCTGGCTAACCATGCTTCAATTTGGGCAAAAGCTTGCTCCGTCGTGGAGGCAGGAGGGTAGGCTTTCTGGTTTGTGACAACCCCAATAAATTCATGAATGCAGGGCCACGGGATGCCCCAATTTGCGGGTCCTTCGCAGAGTGATTTCAAAAGCGGAAAAGCAGAACTGTGATAGGGCGAGTCATTGCGATGAGCGTAAGCCAAGATGTTGGTATCAACGGCGATCAACCCCTGTCACCATAAATCAAATCAACAATGTCTTCCCATTGACGTCCGACCAGCTCTTCATTGACCTTCTTGGGTCCCACGGAGCAATCCTTCAACGTGAACGGCTTCTTCTTAGTCCGTTCGCGCTCAACAACATGCTGCAAACCCTCTTGCATCAAAGCCCGCAAGGTGGTTTTGTTCTTGGTGGCGATCTGCTGGATTTCGGCCAGAAGCGCATCAGGGATTTGAACGGTCGTCTTCATATGGCCAGCCATATCACAGAATATGGCTAGCCGTCAAACCAGGCTCAGTCCGCCCGGACAAATGCTCCGCGCACCCAGCCCACTTGACCATCGTCCGCCACGACCTGGCACCAGACGTTGGGCTTGTCCATGCGCACGCGTTTCCAGTTGGCGGACTTGCCGTTGTCGACGCGGAAGCTGGCGTTTGTCACCGTGTTCTTGCAGCGCCCGGTCATGCTGATATCGTCTTTGTTGTTGTAGACACCGATGATGCGGGATTTCGCGTCGGGCCATTTGCGCAGGTTCAGGACATCATTGTAGGCCACCCCAATGATCGTTCCGTGCCAGAAAGTAGATGCGCTGGCCGCCGTCGCCGAAAGCACCAGGATGATTGCAAGAAAAATTTTGTGCATGGTCGTCCTCCGTCTGTCCAAATCCAGTTAACGTTTTCCCCCGCCGATCAAGCCCGGTGCCTTGGGTCCGAATTTGGCATCACTTCTGAACAGTTCCTTCAGCAATGAAAACTCTTGCCCGGCTGACGGTGTTTCGCGGCTGTTGATGTTGATGATGCGACCGTCTTCCAGCCCGTATTGGGCGACACTTGTGACCTGATCCTGCTGGCTGAAGCGAATGGCAATGACTTCGCGACTGGTTTCAACCGGTTCAAGGAATGAGCGTCCCTGCGACATCGAGGTGATATAGTAGTAGCTGTCGCCCTGATAGTTGATGGACGCGGTGGTAGAAGGTGATCCGAGAACACCCTCGACTTCGCTTTTGGCCATACCTTCCGACACCTGTGCCAGGGCACCCTTTTTCGGATAGTAGCCGCGATGGTTGATCTCGGGTGAGCAGCCTGCCAGAAGGGCCGCCACGGCACCTGCGCAAGCGAGGCGACGAGTGAATTTGGAATCAAGCGAAGGACGTGAGACTGACATGGGCACCTTTTGCCTGTTTGAAACTGCAGGAGCAAGACCGTGATCTTGAAGCGAATGTTCGGGCTGCGTGAACCTGATCCTGAAATGGCGCTTTATGGGGCAATTGTGGCTGCTGCACGGCAAGAAAAGTTCTACCGGGATTGGCTTGTGCCGGATACCATGAATGGGCGTTTTGACGTGTTGGTGCTGCACATGTTTTTGGTGCTGGACCATCTGCGAAGCTTTGGGGCCAAATCAGAAAATCTGCGCCAGACCTTGACGGACAGGTTCTTTGCCGAGATGGATGCGGCTTTGAGGGAAGTGGGTGTGGGTGACCTGGCTGTTGGCAAAAAGGTGCGAAAAATGGCCGAGGCATTTTTTGGGCGCGTTGCCGCCTATTCTGCCATTGCAGAGGCCGACGTGGACACACTGCGAGACGCATTGAACCGCAACGTCTACGCAGATTGTGACAGCAGCCACGCCATCGACTTGGCGCGTTGGACTGTTGCCGCAAAGCAAATTCTCGCCACCCAGGATTTCGAAAGTCTGCTTGCAGGACGCGTGAGGTTCGAATGAGCAAACACTCGCATGAGTTGAAGCCTGAATTTTCCCGCCCACTCGAAGTGGCGCGGGTGGCACGTCTGGGCTCACATGAAAAATTCTCAGCTGAGCTGGAAGAGTGTTCAGCCCTTGCGCAGCGTTTTCAGGTACCGAAGATTCATGCGGTCACAGCGGAATTGAAAGCCAAGGCGTGGCGCGGTGGCGGCATGAAGATTTCCGGAGAAGCTGTAATTGAGCTTGACCAGCAGTCGGTCGTCAGTCTCGAAACATTCCGGTCTGAGGTCAGGGTTTCTGTGGAACGTTATTATCTCAATATCCCCGCAGGTGAAGACCATGACTCCGATCTCGACATTGATCCCATTGTGAATGGTATCATTGATCTCGGCGAAGTGGTGGCCGAGACAATTGCACTCGAACTTGATCCCTATCCACGCATGCCTGGCGAGGCTTTTCAAGCCGTTATTGAGGACGATCCTGCAAACGACGAAAAGAAGCCAAATCCATTCAATGTCTTGAAGTTCCCATCAGACCCGAGTTGAAGGTTGAATTTAGCTGTTGTTTCAGGCCTTGAAGCCTCTATTTTGACGCCTGAATGAAACAGGGGCGGGCGAAACTGATTCCCATCAAGCATGAATGACAAACTGACCATCGCACTGGACGCCATGGGTGGCGATATCGGCCCTGCGACTGTAGTGCCCGGTGCAGCATTGGCGGCAGAGCGGCACCCCGGTTTCACCTTCCTGTTTTTTGGTGATGAAGCGAAGATCGCTCCCCTGTTGAATGCGCATCCCAGAATGAAACCGGTTTCGCGCATCGTGCATTCGGATGTGGCTGTGGCCATGGATGACAAGCCAAGCCAGGCTTTGCGCCGCGGTCGTGGAAAGAGCGGCATGTGGCAAGCAATCGAGGCCGTACGGGATGGCAAAGCCCATGCTGCGGTATCGGCTGGCAACACCGGTGCACTCATGGCCATGTCCCGTTTTGTGCTGAAGACCGTGCCGGGCATCCAGCGACCCGCCATTGCCGTACTTTGGCCAACCGAGCGCGGCGAAAGCGTTGTGCTTGATGTCGGTGCCACGATCGGTGCCGATGCCCGTCAGTTGCTTGAGTTTGCAGTCATGGGCGAGGCCATGGCGCGCAGCCTGTTTGGTGTGGAACAGCCCACAGTCGGTTTGCTCAACGTCGGGGTTGAGGAAATCAAGGGCAACGAGTCTGTCAAGGAGGCGGGCCGCTTGCTGAGAGAACTGCCATTGCCCATTCATTTTCACGGTAACGTGGAAGGAGACGATATCAGCAAGGGCACCGTAGATGTGGTGGTCACCGAAGGATTCACCGGCAACGTGGCCCTGAAAGCCGCCGAAGGCACTGCCAAGCAGATCAGCAGTTTTTTGCGCGCCGCCTTGTCCAGCACCTTGCTGTCCAAACTCGGGGCGTTTCTGGCGCAAGGGGCGTTCCGTGCTTTCAAGGAAAGGCTTGACCCGCGCAAACACAATGGCGGCGTATTTGTGGGGCTGAATGGGGTTGTTGTCAAAAGCCACGGTGGAACTGACGCACTTGGCTTTGCCACGGCCATAGACGTTGCGATTGAAATGGTGAAAAACGAATTGGTGAAAAAAATTGCAGAAGATGTAGCTCAGTTGCAGTCCATCGGCGTGCCTGTAGCAAAGGCGGCAGAATAATTGTCATGATCACAAGTTATTTGACCGGAGTGGGGTCCGCTTTGCCAAAACGCATCATGACCAATGACGATATCAGCAAGATTGTTGATACCAGTGATGACTGGATCGTGGAACGCACCGGCATCAAGGCCCGCCACATTGCAGGAGAAGGCGAAACTACGCGAAGCTTGGCTGTTCAGGCGGCACAGAAAGCGATGACAGCAGCGGGAGTGACCGCAACCGACATAGATTTGATCGTGCTGGCCACTTCAACACCCGACAACACATTTCCTGCAACCGCAACGCTGGTGCAGAATGACCTGGGTATCCGCCAAGGCGCGGCTTTTGATGTGCAGGCTGTATGTTCGGGTTTCATCTATGCGTTGGTGACGGCCGATGCGTTGATCAAGACAGGGTCAGCCAAACATGCGCTTGTCATCGGATCAGAAACATTTTCTCGCATACTCGACTGGACGGACCGCGGCACGTGCGTGTTGTTTGGTGACGGGGCAGGGGCCTTTGTTCTGTCGGCAACAGAGGGTGATGGCAGCAGGGGCGTGCTGGCATCAAAGCTGCGCGCTGACGGGCGTTATAACGACAAGCTCTATGTCGACGGTGGTCCATCAACAACGGGAACTGTGGGCCATCTGCGCATGGAGGGCCGCGAGGTGTTCAAGCACGCCGTCACCAACATTGCTTCGGTCATGCAACAGGTGATGACGGACGCGCATGTGGGACCGAAAGACATCGACTGGTTTGTGCCGCATCAAGCCAACCGACGCATACTCGAAGGCACGGCACGGAAGCTTGGCATTGCAGAAGATCGGATCATTCTGACGTTGGACCGACACGGCAACACGTCAGCTGCGTCGATACCCCTGGCCTTCGACGTGGGCGTCAAGGATGGGCGCATCAAACCTGGTCATCTGGTTTTGCTGGAAGCCATGGGCGGTGGCTTCACCTGGGGTGCAGCGCTCTTGCAACTGTAACTTTCCGTGCATTAACTCTGCTGCATAACCCTTTGAGAATTATCAAGATTCGGATTGACGGAAAGTGAGTCTCACCATACACTCCAAAGCAGTTCTGTAGGGAGAGGTCCGGGACATGAACAAAAAAACGCTTACACGCGCTGATTTGAGTGAATCATTGCACCGTGCCATCGGCTTGTCCCGCACAGAATCGGCCGACATGGTGAACGCGGTGCTGGATCTGGTGGCAGAGGCTTTGGTTGACGGACAATCGGTCAAACTGTCGTCGTTTGGCACATTCATGATCCGCTCAAAGCGCGAGCGCATGGGACGCAATCCCAAAACCGGTGAAGAAGTGCCGATCACGCCGCGTCGCGTTCTCGTTTTCCGCCCCAGCCAGGTGATGAAGAACATCGTCAACGGCCTGGAAGGTGGCGACGAAGATTGAAGCAAAGGAACTGATCCTTGGAAAAATCACCAGACGCTTTCCGCACCATCAGTGAAGTGGCTGAGGAACTCAACGTTCCCCAACATGTGCTGCGCTTTTGGGAAACCAAGTTCACCCAGATCAAACCCATGAAACGGGCGGGTGGCCGCCGTTATTACCGGCCCGCCGATGTTGATCTTGTGCGCGGCATTCGCACATTGCTTTACGGCGAAGGCTATACCATTCGCGGCGTGCAACGGATTTTCAAGGAAGAGAATGCCGGGTACGTCGTGGGTGTTGGCCGTGGTGATATCAAGCCACGCCAGGGCGATGCCATTCGCGAGGGTGCTCCGCTGCCAGGCAGGGCCACCATGGCACCGAGGGTGGGAAAAGCGGGTTCTGCGGCGGCAAAGGCAGCTCTGCGTGACGAGGCACCCAAAGTCATCCACCGACTTTCATCGGCACAGTCTGATGCCTTGAAGGCGGCCCTCAAAGACCTGTCGGACGCGCGCAAACTGCTGGATCCAACTGCGACGTGAAGCTCAGCGCACTTGTTGGCAAAATGGCGGGTCTTGTCGGTGCACGCCTGGTCGGCGCTGCTGTGGGTTTTGCCAGCCAGCTGGTCTTGGCCCGTCAGCTTTCCGTTGTTGACGTTGGCATTGTTTTTCTCGCCATGAGTGCCGCGGCATTTGTGTCGCTTGTGGTGGGTGGTGGTTACTCACTTCTGGCCACCACGGAGTTGCCCAAACTTACAGCTCACGGCCGACTCAGTTTGGCGGAGGCGTTCAACCAGGTTGCCGTCATGGACAGCCTGATTGCATTTGCCTTGCTGTGTGGGTTGGGATGGATTGTCGCCAGTGCCATCGGTTTCACGCCCGGACAGAACCTGGCGCTGTTGTTTGGTTTCCTTTGTGCACCCGCTTCACTGCTCATTCGTTACAATGCATCAATGGCGATGGCCGAACGAAGATTCACAATCGCCTATGCACCTGATTTTCTGTTTCGCCCTTCAGCATTTTTGGTAGCCTTAGTGGCGGGTGCAATGGGTGGGTGGCTGCACTCTGCTCTGGCTGCACTGTTTGCTTTTGTCGGTGTCACATATCTCACAGCTCTGGGGCAGGCCTTTGCCCTGAAACAGTCTGGAGTTTCCCCACGCCATTTCGCATGGCCAAAAGCCGCTTTTGCAAAGCGTGTGCGGGCCAAGGCTTTTTCATTAACGCTGGTTTCTGCCACAATGCTGGCTATCGCCGATATTGTCATTTTGATCAGTGGTTTTGTGTTGCCGGAAAAAGATGTCGCCGTTGTAGGCATTGCCGTGCGTCTGGCCGCCATTGCAGGCTTTGTATTGCAAGCTGGTCAAATGCTTGTGGCCACGGATTTTACACAGGCGCTGGTCCGTCGCGAGGAGCAACGGGTTGCCGACTTGCTGAAGCGCATCAATTATTCCACCATAGCAATCGTGTTTTGCGGTCTGGTTGCAGCGCTGCTGCTTGGGGACTTCGTTCTGGCACTGTTCGGCGACGTATACCGTCAAGGCAAATGGTTGCTTGTGCTGTTCATGTTGGGTCAGTCGCTGCGTTCGCTTGGTGGCATGAACCAGCAGATTTTGTCGATCAATGGATTTCAGCTGCGCACAGCCGGTGCGTGTCTCCTGACGCTGCTGGTTCTGGTGGGCATGTCGGTTCTGCTGTGTCACGCTTTCGGCCCTATTGGCATGGGCTATGCCGTTGTGACCGCTGAACTGGTGTGGCTGGTGGCGCTGGCCTCACAAGCCCAGCACTTGTGCGGGCGCAGGGGTGACGTTCTTTGGGTGATGCAACAGCGTTGAATTCGCATTTGCCTTTGGTTGGGCTTCACGCTAGAGGCTGAGGCCAAGTCGGAGCGTAGCGCAGCCCGGTAGCGCACTAATCTGGGGGGTTAGGGGTCGCAGGTTCGAATCCTGTCGCTCCGACCATCTTTCCCCCTGAGGTCGATTGCGGCCCTTGATAACACGCTATTTGCCAGTCATGAACTTGATTGAGTGGACCGCCTTGGCGGGCAGCGCCCAGGTCACCATGCTTTTCGCCAATCCAAGCCAACAGCGCGGATTGGCAAGATCGCGATTGTCCCATTGGATGCGCAGACGGCTCATGATTTGTTTGCGACGGCGCTTTTGTGAAATGGAGTCCGGCGTTTCTTCCTTGATCAACAGTGTTTCGGGCAGGTTGATCAACTTGAAGCCGGCTTTGTGGGCACGCCAAAGAAGATCAAAATCCTCTGCTGCGGGGTAGTGTTCCGAATAGTCCTTGAGTGTTTCAAAAACCGAATGGCGGATCAACATGGCGGGGTGAATGATCGGCGAGTTCAAGGCGAGGCGATTGACACATCCTTCAGTCGTGACCGGAAACTTCATGACCTTCGAACCCAACAGCTTGTGCTGTCGATCGAACAATCGAAACTCAACTGCTGATCCCAGAATTCCAACTTCCGGATGCGCATCCATGTAAGCCAGTTGTTTTTCCAACCGGTCGGCTGAACAAAAGTCGCCGGTGTCGATGCGCGCGACATAGTCGAATGAGACCGGCATGATTTCATCAAGACCAGCATTCATGGCACCCGTGATGCCCAGGTTTTTTGGCAGGCGCAGAATGCGCACATCCATGCCAGCGGTCAGCCTGTCATAGTCGCCAGGTGTGTTGCTGCCATCGTCGACCAGGAACAGCCGAAATGGAACTGTCTGGACACGCAGGCTCCCCAATGTGCCGTTGAGTTCGGTGCCTGGGTTATAGCAGGGCAACAACACGGCAATGCGCGGGTCCAGGTTGGAAGTCATGAGTCCTGTGCTGGCAGAAAAAAACTGAGAATTGATGAATCAACTCCAATGGAGCGTCGTAGTCGGTAAATGGCGATGATATTCCAAAGCGCGACGCCAATGGCCGTTGCCGCCGCTGCGGCAATGGCACCGTAGATCGGTACAAACACAATCTGCAGCGTCAATACCAAGGCATAGACCACTGCCATGATCCGCAAGTACGCGCCTTCCAGCGCAGTCATCTGCATGAGATAGGCTGTGGGTCCTGCGAGCGCGTCAATGGCGTAGCCCAAAGCCAGAATGAGGAGCAGAGGGTAAGCAGATTGATAGGCAGGATCGAAGATGGAGAGCAGTTGTTCTCCCAGCATGACAAGAAAAACAAAACCAATGGCTGTTGTGATGGCAATGACCAATGCAAGCATTTTGCAAAGGCTTTGAAGTTTTCGTTTTTCGCCGGATTGGTAGGCTGCTGACATCATGGGAGCTGCAACGAGGCCGCCTGCCACCATCACAAGCCCCAGCAGACTGGCAGTTTTCTGTGCTGCAAAGTAAGCTCCGGCTTCCTCGGCACCAAGATAACTGCCTATGACGACCACATCGAGCTGTTGTATCATTGCATAAAGAATGCTGGCACCAGCAAGCGGCAGAAGTGGCCCGCGCCATTCCCTCCAACGTGTTTGTGCTGAGACAGAACCGGTCAACTGCCGCGTTGTTGCAGATGAAACCCGGCATTGCGCCAGTGCAACCAGAAACATGACGGCAATGCAGCTTAAAGCGGCAGAATCCGCGTCCAACGTATTTGTCAGAAAAAGTATTGCCATGGCTAGGAGGGGTGCTGCAATCCGCCAAACAATATCGCGTGGTACCATGGACCAGAGCACCTTGTTCTGAGCCCGGAGCGCATTGGAAAAATAATCGCCGAATGAAAATGCAACTGCAAGCAATGCCACCCACAAGGCACCCAATGGAGACCCGAAAATACCCAATCCCCAGCCAAGCGATGCTGCAAGTGCGCCAGCAGCCACCAGCCCCACACCGATTATAGCAAGAACTTTCTGCGATCCCAGATGAAAACCTTTGGCCAGCGCGTGCTCACCCTTGGACATGTGCCCTGCCCAGAATCGCATCACCCCCGTGGGTAACCCGAGGGCCGCGAACGCTGAAACAACGATCGCGACGTTTAGCATGACGCCAAAGTGACCATAGTCGGATGCAGGCAGCATGCGTGCGAAAGCCACGAGCATGAGATAACTCAGACCGGCGCTCGCAACCTTGATGACCAGGGCCCAGATACCGGGACCAAACAGTTTTGCAGCCATCTGGTCACCCAGAGCATGACGCAAGCGCAAACCGATGTTTGTCATGCGGCAACAGGCTTGGTCTGTTGCACCAATGGCTTCAAATTCCAGGCCTTGCGCACTGTATCCGGGCTTATTGGGCGAACCTTGTAGGCGATGCTCGCGGAATAGAGTCCCCACACCATTCCAACCATCCAATAAAGATGACGCCAATGTTCAGTGTCGATTTGAATGCCTTGCAGCGTCACCGCGAGGTAACAACTGAAGGCCAAAATTGCCTGGGGTTGAAAGGGTGAACGGGTCAGCACCATTTTTACGCCGACGATGATGCTGCAGATGACGAATGCAATGAATGAGATACCGCCAAGCCAACCCGCGGATGAAAAGGAATTGAGAAACGTGTTGTGCGGCGCGAGGCCATAGATTGTCGCAAACTGGTAAGGACCCAATCCGAGTGGGCGGTTCAGCAGAATGGGAATTGAATTCAACTGATTGCCAAAGCGCCCGGTTTCGCCGGAATCGTAGCTTTTGACCAAGGTGAAGCGATCCAGAAATGTATCACGCGCATCAGGAATGGACAGCAACACTGAAAGCAAAAGTGCGAAGATCAGAAAACCTCCGATGCCTGCAAGCGTTATGCGCACGCGCAGCACATTGGAGGGTGCAAGGAAAATTGTCAGCAGCAGCATCATGCTGCTCGCCATCAACGCATTAAGCCACGCGCCGCGCGAAAAAGAGAGAAACAATGCCGCGAAAATCAACAGAAAACTGATGACGCTCAATGGACGGATGCGCAGGGTGCCCATGATGAAACCTTGCAGCATTGAAACCACGGGAAATATCAGCCAGGTGGAATAGACGTTGGGGTCCTTGTAAGCGCCAAGTGCGCGGGATTGGAACTCCGGTAAATAGCTCGCGAACGGCTCAATCTTGAAATAGCCGATGAGACCCAGAATTGCTCCAATCGTGGCACCGATCCAATAGGCTCTCGTGATCTGCGCAAATCTGGCGACCGGATCCTCGGCAATGTAGGCGGCAAAGAACAGACCCGAAAAGCTGGTGTAGGCGAGACCGAGAATATACTGCTTGGCATCAAGTTGATCATAGGGAATCAACAGGTAGCTCATCAAGCCCGAAAGGTTGTAGATCAGCAGCAAGAAAAGCAGCGGCATGAGCACGAGCGAGAAACGCAAGCCACCTGTGAGGCAAAGCAAAAACGCGACAACAAAGACGTAGTCAGCTGGTGCCGGCTGGAATGTCGAAATGAATGACGTGATAAAGACAAGTGACACCATCCAACGGCGAAATGTTGCAACGGTGGAAGCAAGCGTAGCCGTCGTCGCAGCAAGTGAAGTTGTCATGTCAGTTTTGCGATCTATGGGAGTAGGAAAATCGGCACTATCAAATGATCAATGTGTAAAGATTGAAGGTTAACGAGGTGTTGACCGTCGCTTGATCAAGGATCAGTAGGCCTGCTTGGTGTTCAGCAAGGCGAAGGGCGTTCTTGCGAGGATGTAGAGATCAAACGTCAAAGACCAGTTCTCGATATAGTAGAGATCATGCTCCACGCGGCGCTCGATTTTTTCTGCCGTGTCGGTTTCTCCGCGCCAACCGTTGATCTGGGCCCAGCCCGTCATGCCAGGTTTGACCTTGTGGCGTGCAAAATATCCATCGACCACGGTTTCATACAAATTGCCCGCCGCACTCGCCATTGTGGCATGTGGCCGTGGTCCCACGAGGCAAAGTTCACCTTTCAAAACATTGATGAGCTGCGGAAGTTCATCGAGGCTGGTCTTTCGAATGATGCGGCCAACCCGCGTGACCCGGGGGTCGTCCCTGCTGACCAATTTGCGCGCGTCAACGTCCGCAAGGTCGGTGTACATGGAACGGAATTTGTAAACTTCAATCAGTTCATTGTTGAAGCCGTAGCGTTTCTGCTTGAAAAACACGGGCCCCGTGCTCTCCCATTTCACAGCCAATGCAACGAGAGCAAGCACCGGAGACAGCAAAAGCATGGCGAGGCTCGCGATCACCTTGTCCTCTGCGGTCTTGAGGTACGGCCCCCAATCACCCAGTGGACGGTCAAACAAGTCAAGCAATGCAAGATTTCCGATGTAGGAATAAGCCCGTGGTCGAAACCGCAGGCGCTGGTCTTGCGCAGACAACCTGATATCGACGGGCAACACCCACAGCCGCTCCAGAATTTGCAGCAGCCGGTTTTCAGCCGTTACAGGCAATGTCAGGATCAACGTATCAACGCGGGTGGAGCGAACAAAATCAATAAGGTTTTCGACGGTTCCCATTTTCTGCAAACCTTGGGCCGTGACGGGTGCGCGGTCATCACCGCGATCATCAAACACACCGAGAATGGTCAAGGCCGTATCATGGGACGCGTTAAGGGTTGCAATGACGTGGTCAGCCGCAATGCCCCCACCGACAAGAACGGCCCTTCTGTTAAGCTGGCCGTTGCGGTTGAGCCGTCGTACAAAATGCGCCAACATGAAACGGAAGGCAAAGGCAAAGAACAACCCGGACACTGCCCACGTCAGCAGCCAACCGCGAGACAGATCATCACCGACTTTGGCAATAAAGGCAAACAGTGTAATGCCACCGAAAATCAACATCCAGCAAGCGGCAATGCTGGTCAACCGGGGCAGGGGGTTCAACAGGTTGCTGAGTTTGTATAAGCCAGACACATGCAACAAGGCGGGAAAACCGAGTGCTGTGACCAGCACCACGGTGACGTAAATCCACGGATCGTTCATGCGGTCAAGGCCTGGATAACGAACCAGATTGGCAAAGGCCACCAGAGCGACGAGCAAGCCTTCTGTCAAACGGACGATCGCGGCCAGAACGCGTGGCGCAACAAAGGGTTTGTCGGGCAATTGCTGAAGTATGGCATGACGCTTTTGCTTCCAATCATCCGCGCGGTTCCCGGCAGGAGCCAGTGCGATGGCTGAAGAGTGGGCAACGCCAGTCAGTTTTGCTTTATCGGGTTTCATGGTTCTGCTTCGTTTCGAAACACGGCACTGTGTCGAACACTACAAAGCAAAGGCGCTGCCCGGCTGGCTGTCTGCTAACCAAACCCGTTAAACATGGTTATTGGAGGGTTAACGCTCCGAAATCAGGCCGAGACATAAAAACTCGTAATCTTGCGTGTCATCTCGCGCGCGGAACATATCGAGCGAATATGCGCAGCATAGTCATCACCGTCTTTTTTCCTTTGCAAAGGATGCGACAGGAGCGCCGCCATCCGGGTGGCCAGATGATCAACGGTGAGTGGATCGCATAACAGGAACTTTGGCACGACTTCTGCTATTCCGCCAACCGCGCTGGTAATCAGGGGCAAGCTGGCAGCCGCTGTTTCCAGCACGACATAAGGCAACGACTCAAAGCGAGACGGCAGCACCATGATGTGTCCGCATTTCACAACCTCTTGCATTGGCATGCGGCCCATGAAGCGACAGTTCTCCATGATTCCAAGGCGGGCGGCCAGCACCTTGTATCCAGCCATGGATGGTCCGTCACCCACCAGCGTCAATGTCGCTCCCTGCAGGCGGGAAACGGCCTCTAACAGAATGTCAACGCCCTTGTAGTCCCGCATTTCGCCCACAAACAGAAAATCCGTGGCGTCAGGTGCCGGAATAGCAGGAATGAACTCATCGTCCCACAATCCATTGTAGACCACAATGTTGGCGGCGTTCTTGATGCCAATCATGTGGTCAAAACGGTTTCGTTCGTAGGCGCAGACAAAACACAGTCCCGTGCCGATGCGGCGCATGAATTGCTCCGTTGCGACATAAATCATCTGCATCGGCCATGAAGCTGGGTGATGCAAGCTGCCGCCATGCGGGGTATAAAAGGACCGCAATCCCAGTCGGTGAGCAGCCAGGCGTGCATAAACCCCGCCTTTTGCGCCATGACCGTGCAACACATCCGGTTGCCATTTGCGGGCAGTTTCAATGACCGCCCTTGCACCCAGCAAATCTCCGATTCCGGGAGTGCGGGAAATAGGGCGCCGCGCAATGCCCAGTTTGCTGTGGGGAAGCAAATCTTCCAGCAACTTGTCTGCATAGTCGCCGCCGCTGGTGGAATCGCAAATGATGCCAACGTCGTGGCCTAGCTCGGTTTGCCCGCGTGCGAGATCTCTGACATGCCTGAACAGACCACCGATCGGTGCGCGAAAAACGTGGACGATCTTCATGGTCGTTGGCGTCAGAACCAGCGTTCACGGATGAATACGATGTCACCTGGATAAATCTGCGTTGTCACGGGCACTTTGTAGGTATTTGTGCCGGTCGCAGAGCGCCGTGTGATCAACACCACACCCTTGTCGGCTCTGGTGCTATAACCCCCTGCAATGGCAATGGCATTTTGAACGGTGATGCCAGGCTGGTAGGGAAAGCTGCCTCCTGTCGTGACTTCGCCCATGATGTAGAATGGTCGCAGGCTGATCGCCTGGACTGAAACTTTCGGATCCCGGAGATATCCTGCTTGCAGCTTGCGCACGACAAGCCGCTCGATCTGGCCGGTGTTGAGTCCCGCCACTGGCACTGATTGGACGTATGGCATGCTCAGAACGCCGGTAGCGTCCACGACATATTCACCTGTCAGATCCTGTTCACCCGCAACGCGGATTGAAAGTCTGTCGCCGGCACCGACGCGGTAGCCTGAACCAAACTCATAAGCGGCAGCCTGGCCTTGCGTTGAAAAGGGCGGAATTGCGCCCACAGCTTTCGTAGCGGGCAACTGCGAGATGGATGACACCGCATCAGGTCCGGAAGCAAGCTGGTCGTCAGCCATGATACCGGTTCCGCCAGGCGGAGCAGAAGGACTATCGACCTCCCACGCTTCTGTGCATGCAGACAAAAGCAGTGCAATGGCTATCAAAAGTGAAATACGCATGACGGGACGATCTACTCAAAATGAACGAACATCGCCCTTGAAGGCAACAATCAACACCTAACGGCTTATGGTTAGCAATCACTTAAGGGCACACAACGTCTGGATGTTAAGACATTGGTTACCATAAAAAGGGATTGTGACCCCAATGGGTTATCGGTGAGTCTGGAATATGAGCCAAAACTACGGGGAAGAACCCTCGTTCAGTATCATGGATGTTTTGATCGGCATGGGCAGGCGCAAGCTGCTGATGCTCTCAAGCCTATTGATCGGCATCATGCTGGGCCTTGGCATTGTCACCACCACGGAGCCCAAATACCAGGCTGAAGCACGCATTCTTGTTGATAATTTCTCGACGCCTTACGACAGTGCAAATGTCACGCAGCCAGACAGACGTGACGTGCAGATTGACGCCCGCACCATAGCCAGTGAAGTTGCCGTTTTACAATCCGAAGACATGGGCAAACGCGTTGTGGATGCGTTGGGTTTGAACCAGCTGTCAGAATTTGATCCCATGAAGAATGGCCTGGGGATGGTAAAGCAAATCCTCATCGCGACAGGATTTTCTGACGATCCACGGATGATGACGGTTGAGCAGCGTGCCTATGATCAACTCAATGGCGCGCTCACGGTCTATCCTGTACCGGAATCCAATGTCATCGGCATCAAATACAGCTCTGGATCGGGCCAGACTGCGGCCGATGTCGCCAATACGCTTGCAGAAAAATACGTGCTGAGCACCAGGGAGCAAAGGTCCGAAAACACAGGCCGCGCCACGCAATGGCTTTCGTCGCAGATTGATGACTTGCGCCTGAAAGTGACAAAGGCTGATGCCGCAGTTGAAACATACCGCACCGAAGCGGGATTGGTCAAAGGCCAGACTGCAACATTGAGTGCGCAAGCCATTTCTGAATTGAATACGCAAATCACCACGGCTGAAGCCGCAAGCAGCGAGGCCAAGGCGAAAGCCGATGAAATTCGTGCCATGCTCGAAACCCGTGGTAATGTTGAAGCCTCGAGTGAAGTGCTTGCATCGCCCACAATACAGCGCCTGAGCGAGCAACAGCTTGCGGCCGAACGGAAGTACACAGAACTTTCTGCTACATACCTGCCCAATCATCCCAAGATGATTGCCGCACAGAAAGAAATTGTTGCAGTGCAACGCAGCCTGCGGCGCGAAGCACTGAAGGTGGTTGACGGATTGCAGGGACAGGCAAAGATTGCCGCTGCCCGCGCTTCGTCTTTGCGCAAGAGCCTGGAAGGAATGAAAGTCACTGAAGGCAGTGCAGCGCAGAATGAGGTGAAACTCAAGGAGCTGGAGCGTGAAGCCAAGGCGAGCCGGGATCAGCTGGAAATCATGCTGGCTCGATTTGCTGACAGCAACACGCGTCAAAACCTTGCACTGCAGCCCGGTTTTGCTCGTGTCATTCAGACAGCGTCAGTTCCGCCAGCGCCATTTTTTCCGCGGGTGGGACCAATTATGCTGCTGGCGTCACTGGCGGGTCTGGGTCTGGGTATCGGTTTGGCATTCCTGTTCGAAATCATGTCACAGGCCGCCCGCATGAATGAAGCTGTACTGGGGGGTGCTCAAGATGGGCAACGCAATCGTCACCCCGCGCGTGAAGTCAAGGAACAACATTTTACAATCCCGCAATTGGACCTGCCGGACACGGGTGAAGCAGCGCGGCGTCCGAGTGCGCCAGTGGCAGCAGCCAGCAGTGCAAAGATTCATGCCATTCCTGCGACCCTTGTCAACATTCCCCAAGCCCGCTCGCCGCACCAAGCGCGGGCGCTTCTCTCGGCTCTGTCTGCTGGCGGCAGCTTTCATCATACGCTTGAACAGCTTTCGGCAGAGCTTCAGGCCATGTACGTAGGTGGTGCGCTAAAAGGATGTGCCATTGTCGGCATCGGCGGGGGAATGGAGGGGGCTGTGCTCGCCTTGGCGCTGGCCAGGAATTTTGCCGACAGCGGGTTGAAAACGGTACTTGTCGACCTGGAAGCAAGTCTCAGCATGCTTCCGGACTTGATTGATTTACCCCCGGTGGCTGGTTTGACTGACCTCTTGATGGGAACCTCGGACTTCAGCAAAGCAATTCAGCGGGACAGGGCCTCCACCTTGCAGTTCATCCGTCATGGCGGGGTGACGCCACAGAACGACGGCCAGTTGCCGACGCGCATGGAAGCCATCACCAAGACACTGGCAGGCATTTATGATATTGTGTTGCTCAATGCGGGGCAAGCATCGCCAACCACGCTGCAACTGGTAAGAGGTTGCAACACCGTTTTGATCAATACCCCTGCCTACCGCAAAAAAGATGCTGTTGCCGCGTCAAATACCTTGAAGTCCAAAGGTTTTGAGAACATTTTCTTGGTCGAAGTGGATAGCACGCAACAAGCTGCTGCCTAGGATGAAACTGTGCGTCCCCAAGCTATGCGGCGGAGATTGAACAACACTGCATGGAGCATTGGGGTTTGCTTGGCGAGGCGTTTGGCTTTCTCGCGCAACAGCACGCAGAGCGCAAACAGCAAACCCTTGAACGTGCTTGCACGCACGATGAAGTAGAGCGGCACGCTGCGGTCTGCCCAATGGGACTTATAGGCCGTATCGCCGGCAGAAAAATCCAGCTGGATGGTTCCATCATCGCACAACGCGTTGATCATGGCGCGCAAGGCATAGTCGCCGGGCGAATGTTTTCGGCTGTCGCCATGAGCCAGCGAAGAAATCAATGCCCAATAGGTTTTGTGACAATATGCACCCAGCATCACGGCCAGGATCTGTCCGTCCAGCGTCAAACGGTAAGGCCTCAGAAATGCGCCCTCGGCGGTTTGGGCGTGGATGAGATCAATGATGAATTGCTGCTCCAGAGTGTCAAAGACATTGTGAACACCGATTTCGGCCAGGCGCACTTTCTGCTGCTGCAACATGGTTTCAACAGTGAGTTTTCGATCACTGAGCGACGTTGGAAGATCAAAAACGAGATCGCCTGATGCATGCAACTTGGCGTCACGTTTGCGCAGGGAGCGGCGGGTTTCCGGCGAACGTTTGCGTTGCAGCAAGTCCTGATAATTTGCCTCCAACCCCATGATGTAACTCAGATTTGCTGCAGAAAAATGTGTGACCTGTAGCATGGGATTGTCAACTTGCGCGATGACTGCCGGCATGTTGGCAAGGTACAGCACATCGTGGCGCGGCAAGGCTGCAACTGCATTGGCGAAATGGTTGTGAAACCACAACGCGGCGTGATCGCGCAAGAAGGTCGGGTTGAAAACCCCAAAGGCATAGGCACCTTGGGGAGCTGACAACGCTTCAATAATTGTCACGCCCAATTTGTGTCTGACCTGCAAGGGCAGAATGTACATGGCGGTACCAAAGCCGTCTTCAGCAACCAGAATACAAGGTAGAATTCCGCGATGACGCCCGACACGTTGCAGCCATGCACGGCACCACACGAAAGACTGATAAACTGTGGTCACACCCGTGGCTTCAAGGCCGACCCAAATCGACTTCACCGCTTCCATGTCAGTGAACACACGCAAGCGCAGTCCGCCAACTGTTTCTGAGACGGACCGGAAGATTGTTTGGCTACGGACCATGGGCGCGTTCATGGGGTGCTACTGTTCTTAACTTTCTTGCGTCATTTTGCGCCACATACCTGTGGCCACCCGTAAGCAGCAAAGACCATACCATGTCACGCCCGACACTTTTAAAAGTTGGCTTTGAAGCCATTCACCACAGCGGTGCCGCGCGATTGCTGGCCGCCCACTGGGGCGGCGTTGGAGTGATCTTCTGCATGCACCATGTGACGCCTGGAGGCGGCCTGCAACGTGGCTTTCATCCCAACAGCAACCTTGAAATCACACCTGATTTTCTGTCGCAGATCATCACGTATGTGCAACGCCGCGGTTACGAGTGTGTGTCGCTTTCCGAAGCCGTGGAACGCCTGAAAAGCAACAGGCAAACTGCACGCTTTGCCGTTTTCACGCTGGATGACGGCTATAAGGATAACCTACGTCATGCCATGCCGGTGTTTCAGAAACACGCTTGCCCGTTTACGGTTTATGCCACACCTCACATGGCTGATGGCACATGCGAAATCTGGTGGCGCGGACTTGAGGTTGTGATTGCCAAGGCGGTGGCCTTGGACCTTGAAATCGACGGGCAACATTTCGCTGCGAACACCACCACGGAATCGGAGAAGTGGGCAGCATGGAGATATCTGGCACCCCGACTGCAGCGCCTGCCAGAAATCATGCAACGCGGAACCATCAGTCGACTGGCCCAGCAACATCAGATTGACCTCATGGCACTGTGCCGCGACGCAGCGATGACGTGGGATGAGCTTCGCTTTATGGCGCAAAACCCGCTGGCAACGATTGGTGCTCACACCCTGAACCACTACAATTTACTGAAGTTGTCTGAGATTGATGCAAGACGGGAAATCGTCGAATCCGGTTCGCGTATTGCCTCTGAACTTGCAATGCCGGCCGAGCACTTTGCCTATCCCTATGGCAATCGCGATGCGGCGGGTCCACGCGAATTCAAACTTTGTGCAGACGCAGGATACCGGTCATCCGTTGTGACACGCTTGGGCAATGTGCATGCCGAACACGTTCATCACTTGCATGCGTTGCCGCGCATCATGATTTCCGGACGCTTTCAGAAAATTCATCACATTGACGCGCTGATCTCAGGCGTACCTGGCAGGCTGGCAAACGGCTTTCGGGCACTCAACGTGAATTAAGATGTGGTCTCAGCGTCTGGCCGCGACATGAATCTGATGATCCACATTTCAACCGGCACCCAACCCAGGCCGGCAATGATGTAGAACGGCAGTTCAAGTGCCATGCCCCGGCCCACCACGAGAATACCGCCTACGGCCATCATCACGAGGGAATAGGTCGCCAACCAGACGACTGTCAAAAATGTTCCGAGGGCTTTGCGGGCGCGAATTTTCATGGTGTTTTATTAGCGGATATTACAACGTTCGGGGGTGCGGCCAAAGGGCGCTTGCGAAAGTGCGTGGCTCGTTCGTAAACAAAACCATGACTGCAACTCTGCAACGCAGCACCCCCGCGGTTATAACTTGGCTCTGGTGCATCGCATTTTTGATCTTCTGCATGGTCGTTGTGGGTGGTGCGACGCGGCTTACGGATTCTGGTTTGTCGATTACCGAGTGGCAACCGCTGCTCGGTGTCATTCCGCCTCTGACAGACGCTCACTGGCTCGATGCATTTGAAAAATACAAGCAAATTCCTGAGTATCAAGTTCAAAACCGAGGCATGGCCCTTGCGGATTTCAAGTTCATCTACTGGTGGGAATGGGCGCATCGTTTTCTGGGTCGCATCATCGGTTTTGCGTTTATCGTGCCGCTGCTTTTTTTCATGATCACGAAACGCATCGCGCTAACGCTCTGGCCTCGCTTGCTCCTGCTGTTTGTGCTGGGCGGGCTGCAGGGGGTACTCGGCTGGTACATGGTTTCATCAGGCTTGTCCGAACGCGTTGACGTCAGTCAATATCGTCTCGCCGCGCATTTGACATTGGCCACCCTGTTGTTTGCAGCCATCGTCTACACCGCCCTTACTCTCAATGCTGCTGGCGATCATCGGCGGTGGTGGGGCAGTCGCCTGGCCTTGGCGTTTTTGGTGTCGCTATTCCTGCAAGTGGCGGCTGGTGGATTTGTTGCTGGTCTTGATGCGGGGCATGCGGCTTATGACTGGCCGACGATGAATGGTCAGATGATCCCGGACGGACTTTCATCCGTGACGCCACTTTGGCGCAACTGGTTTGAGAATGCGTTGGCAGTGCAGTTCAACCATCGTATTCTCGCATACGTCATTTTTGCGCTGGCGATTGTGCAGTTTGCGTTGTTGCGCCAGCGCTCGTCGGGTGTTGTTGCCATTGCGGTACTGGCGCAAGTATTGCTTGGCATTTCAACCGTGCTGGGACAGGTGAAGCTCCACACCGCACTTGCGCACCAAGCTGCTGCGATGATCCTCATCGCCTTAGCGATCCGGCACTATGTGGTTGTCAGCCGAGGCCCTGCTCAAGATCAGCGATGATGTCTTTTGCATCCTCAATGCCGATCGACAGGCGCACCACATCCGGCCCGGCGCCAGCCTGGATCTGTTGATCCTTTGACAACTGGCTGTGGGTGGTGGAGGAGGGGTGAATGATGAGAGAGCGCGTGTCACCAATGTTCGCAAGATGCGACAGCAGTTTGACGTCTGACACCAGCTTGACGCCTGCGTCATAACCGCCTTTCAGCCCGAATGTGAACACAGCGCCCGCACCCTTTGGGGAATATTTCTGATGCAAGGTATAGTGCTTGTCGTTCGCCAAGCCTGCGTAGTTGACCCACGCCACTTTGGAGTGCTTAGACAACCACGTCGCCACTTCTACAGTGTTGTCGCAATGTTTGCGCATACGCAGCGCCAGTGTTTCCATGCCTGTCAGAATCAAAAAAGAATTGAGTGGTGCAATGGATGGGCCAAGGTCGCGCAAACCGAGCACACGACACGCAATGGCGAAGGCAATTCCGCCGAAGGTTTCGTGCAGCTTCATGCCGTGATAGCTGGCATTGGGTTCGGACAGCAATGGATAGCGCCCGGAGGCTGACCAATCAAAGTTACCAGCATCCACCAACACACCACCCATGGAATTGCCGTGCCCACCCATGAACTTGGTGAGGGAGTGCAGCACGATGTTGGCGCCATGCTTGATGGGGTTGCAGAGATAGGGTGTGGCAAGCGTGTTGTCGACAATCAGCGGGATACCCGCTTTCTTTGCGATTGCGGCGACGGCTTCAATGTCAGTGAAACGACCGCCGGGATTGCAGATCGATTCAATGAAAATGGCTTTGGTTTTCGTTGTGATGGCCTTCTCAAAGCTGGAAACATCCTCAGAGTCCGCCCAGACCACGTGCCAGCCAAAGGATTTGAAGGAATGATTGAACTGATTGATGGAGCCACCATAGAGCTGCCGCGCCGCCACGAATTCATCCCCGGGTTGCATCATGGCGTGAAATGTCAAAAGCTGAGCCGCATGACCTGACGCCACAGCAAGCGCTGCCGTGCCGCCTTCAAGCGCTGCCACCTTCGCTTCCAGCACTGACTGGGTGGGATTCATGATGCGGGTGTAGATGTTGCCGAAGGCCCGCAGTGCAAACAGATCAGAAGCGTGTTGCACGTCGTTGAACACGAAGGCCGTGGTTTGATAAATCGGAGTTATGCGGGCACCCGTGGCCGAATCGGGTGCGGCGCCTGCGTGAATGGCCAGCGTTTCGAAGCCTGGTGTATTGCTCATGTAATCCTCCTGTTTCGATGCAGGCTATACGGACTTGGTGGTTTCGGCAATCACATCGGACGCCCCCAGTCCAAGGCTTTGCAACCGGCCGTTCGCGTGCAAGGACTGCCGCTTTGAGGAGAGCACGCCGGAATTTCCACCGACCCATGCCCATTCTCCTGAAAGCTTGCCATATTCCATTTTCGGGCAGCGGTTCATCACCACTTGCACACCCATCGCTTCGGCTTTATTTGCCGCTTGGTCGTTGCGAACCGACAACTGCATCCAGATGACTTTTGGTATCACAGTCAAGGCAAGGGCCTCATCGGTGACCGCGACGGCCGCTTCAGAATTCCGGAAAATATCCACCATATCAATGGTTACGGGAATTTCTGCAAGTAACGCATAAACCTTTTGGCCGAGCAGATACTGGCCCGCAAGCCCTGGGTTGACCGGGATGACAATGTAACCTTTGTCGATGAGATATTTCATGACGAGGTATGAGGGTCTGACCACATTGGCGGACGCCCCCACCATGGCGATGGTTTTGACAGACCGCAGGATGCCCCTGATGTATTCAGAGCTGTAGTCGTCATGGTTCATTGCAGGGGCGGCCAGTGCGGGTGACGCTTGCCAACAAACGCGTCCAGACCTTCGCAGGCTGCACCATCGAGCATGTTTTGTGTCATGATAGCGGCAGCGAGAGCGTAGGCGTCTTCCAGTTTCAAATTGCGCTGATCATGGAAGGTGCGTTTGCCATAGCGGATGGCGGCTTGCGACTTTGATGCAATTTTTTCGGCGACACGTGTGACGTGAGAGGTGAGTTCGTTTTGCGCCACCACCGTGTTGATCAAACCCGCTCGCGCAGCGAAGGCAGCATCATGGACATCGCCGACCAACAGCATTTCCATGGCGTGCTTTGAGGAAACATTGCGCGACAAAGGCACCATGGGTGTTGAGCAGAACAGGCCAATATTGACGCCCGGCGTGCAGAATCCGGCAGCTGGACTGGCATAGGCGAGATCGCAGGCGGCCACCAACTGGCAGCCGGCTGCACTCGCAAGGCCATCCACTTCCGCAATCACGGCGCAACGGTGGTGGCTGATCGCCATCATCAACGCAGCGCATTGGTTAAAAACCGTCTCGAAGTAGGAACGCCCCTGATCGGTGTCGCTCCGGTGTGCCGTGAGTTCTTTGAGGTTGTGTCCAGATGAGAACACCTTGCCAGTTGAGGCAATCACTACGCTGCCCACGGAGACATCGGCCGTGCAACGTTCCAGCGCCTCCGAGAGACCTGTCATCATGGCCTGCGAGAGGCTGTTGCGCGTTGGTTCATCATTCAAGGTCAGGCGCGCCACACCCTGTGCAATGTCGCACCGAACCATGGAAGCGCTCATTCCGTTTCGGTTTCCAGCAATTTCAGTTTTTCGATGTAGGCGGGATCGGCCTTGAGCTCGTCGAGAACCTTCTTGTTGTTGTCAGAGGGTATCATGGCCGTCAGCGCCTTGATCATGCGTTCGCGCATTTCTTGCGCCGTCTCCGTATCGGCCTGAAGCTCAGCGATTTGTTTCTTGATGTCGGCTGTCTGATCATCAATCGAGTTGTCATAGGCAAAGCTGAGCGTGGTAATTGTGGTGTTCCACTCGATCACACTCGGAAATCCCGCCGCTTTCACGTCGGCCTCAAAGGCCTTTCCCTGTGGTGACTGGTCGACAAAATCCTGCAGGTTTTCGTAGTTTTCCAATTGCGCATCTTTGTACTTTTCACGCACCAGAACATAGCTGTCGAGGGCCTTCCTGGCCTTTTCACTTGTCAATTCGATGGTTTCAACAATCGGAATGTCACCCAGGCTGAAATCCTCTTCGGCTGCTCCGTCAACAGCGGGTGGGCTTGCGGGGTCTGTCACGTCGGGAGTATCTCCAGGAAGCGGTGGGGTAGTATCCGTGACCGGAGGTGCTACGGGCGCGGGCGTTACTCCAGTGGCTGGCGGCGGTGTAACGGGCGGGGTCGAAGGCGGCGGTGCGGGCAACTGTTCGGCGAGGATATCCGATTCATTCCACTGCATCAGCCGAGCAGATTCAAATCTTTGATGTGGTTCATCCCATTCATTCAAGCCCACATGCGCTGCAGCCCCGGAATGGAACAGGGCGAAACCAACAAAGCCTAACAAGATCGCGGAGTGTTTCACGAGTCAGATATTCCTCCCTGCCAAGCTTAGACCAAGCATGGCACCAGACTCCACAATAAAAAGGCAAGGACCTTCCTGTTTGTGGTAGCCAGATACCATATTTGATTTGCTCATATTTTTTCGGGCTTTTGCTTGACTTTGTTGTGCGGCAACTGCATAGACCCGCGACATGGCGCTGCTTCAATGAAGTGGCGCTGTTGTTTTGATGAATGACCCCTGAAAGAACCGAACCATGAAGAGCTACACGGCGAAAGCCGGAGATATTCAAAAGCAGTGGGTGCTGATTGACGCGGAAGGTCTGGTTATTGGCCGCCTTGCCGCCATCATCGCCAATCGCCTGCGCGGCAAGCACAAGCCGACTTTTACCCCGTCGATGGACTGTGGTGACAACATCATCGTTGTGAACTGTGAAAAAGCCGTGTTCACCGGCAAGAAATATGATCAGAAAAAGTATTACTGGCACACGGGCTTTCCGGGCGGCATCAAAGAGCGCGTCGCCAAGGATTATCTTGATGGCAAGCACCCAGATCGCGTCATTGAAGCTGCGGTGCGCCGCATGTTGCCGGGTGCCTCGTTGAAGCGCCAGCAACTTACCAACCTTCGCATCTATAAGGGCACCGAGCATCCGCATATGGCCCAGAACCCCACGGTTCTCGATGTGAAATCCATGAACGCCAAGAATTCGATCAGGGGCTGATACAAATGGCTGAAGCAACATCACTCGCCGACCTCGGCCAGGCCATGGGTCTGGCACCATCGTCCGCCGGATCCGCACCTGTCAAACCCGCAGAACCCAAGATCGACAAGCTGGGCCGCGCCTATGCCACGGGACGTAGAAAGAACGCCATCGCCCGCGTCTGGATCAAGCGCGGCAAGGGCAAGATTACCGTCAACGGCAAGGCCATCGAGGCCTATTTCGCACGCCCGGTTCTGCGCATGCTGGTTTCTCAACCAATGATACTGGTTGCCCGCAACACGGAAATGGACATTGACTGCACTGTATGCGGTGGTGGTTTATCCGGCCAGGCGGGTGCTGTACGTCATGGTATTTCGCGCGCACTCACTTATTTCGAGCCGGGTTTGCGTGGTGCCCTGAAAAAGGGCGGCTTCCTGACCCGTGATAGTCGTGCTGTCGAGCGCAAGAAATACGGTCGTGCGAAGGCACGTCGCAGGTTCCAGTTCTCGAAGCGCTAATCCGCAGGACATCAAACGCAAGGCAGGGCCGTCCCGAGGGGCGGCCCTGTTTGCTGATGGTTACCTTCCGCCCAAGACCGCGATCATGTCACTGACCCAGCGGTGGTATGGCACGCATCCATCGGCCTGTGAGGCGCATTTGGCCACAGGTGTGCGCCAGAACGAAATCCGGTCGAAGTTCTGAATGCCATTGGTGTCGCAGCCTGTGTCTGTCAACAGCGCGTTGCCTTTGCAGGCCTTGGGATTTGACGGCACCGAGCCGAACCATGCCGCCACGTCGCCCTGTACCTTGGGTGACAGCGAATGCTCCATCCATAGATAGGCGCAATTGGGATTGGCCGAGTCAGCGGCCAGCATGGTGGTGTCGGCCCACCCTGTCGCACCTTCTTCGGGAACGGTTGATGCAATCGGCGTTTTTTCCATTGCTGCCTTGTCGGCCTGAAGAATGTTGACCTGGAACGGCCAGGACGATGAAGCCACAACGCCTTCGTTCTTGAAATCATCCATTTGCAGGAATGCGTCATGCCAATAGCGGCTGACAAGGGCTTTCTGCTGGCGCAGCAGATTCAGCGCCTCCTTGTATTGTGCTTCGTTGAGTTCATAGGGGTCCTTGATGCCAAGCTCAGGCTTCTTCTTCATCAAATAGAGAGCTGCATCGGCGATGTAGATAGGACCGTCGAAGGCCTGAACGCGACCCTTGTTGGACTTGCCATCGGGCAGGTTCTGTTCCTCGAACACCACTGACCAGCTTTTGGGAGCTTCCGGAAAAACCTTAGTATTGTAGGCCAGCACATTTGCACCCCACTGATAGGGTGTGCCGTAATGCGCGCCGTCCACGGTGTGCCAGGCCGCTGTTTTCAGGCGCTCGTCCACATCCTTGTATGAGGGAATGAGGTCAAGATTGACAGCCTGCACGCGCTTGCCCTTGATCAGACGCAAGCTCGCATCGCCGGATGCCGTGACGAGATCGAAGCCACCTTCGTTCATCAGCGCCACCATTTCGTCTGACGTGCCGCCCGTCTTGACATTGACCTTGCAGCCAGACTTCTTTTCGAATTCTGTTACCCAGTCGAAATTCTTGTCGGTGGCACCGCGTTCGATGTAACCGGGCCAAGCCAGAATATTGACCTGACCTTCACCAGCACCGATTTCTTTTTTCATTTCCTGTGCAGCAACTGGCGAGAAGCTGCTGGCAAGCATGGCCACAGAACCCATGAGGGCCGCCATCTTTTGGTTTTGTGTCGACATTTTCGATCTCCCTGTTTTGAATTTTGTCGGATGATAAGCTGCTTTTGACCAGAAGGTAAAGATCATGCCTTGCAAATGCCGGATTTGCATTCTGGTCGATAATGCTGCTAGCGTCTTGCAAAAGAAAACAACCGGGGGACATGTTGAGCCAAAAAGCGCAACAGCAGACGTCAGACAGGCCCATGGCCGTTGTCGTCAACGACTTGCACAAGGCCTTCGGGCCTTTGGAGGTGTTGAAGGGTGTGTCGCTGACGGCGCGTGAAGGCGATGTGGTTTCCATGATTGGTGCATCGGGATCTGGCAAGAGTACATTTTTGCGCTGCATCAACTTCCTCGAAATGCCCACGCGCGGCCACATCATTGTCAATGGTGAGGAAATATCACTGAAAGCCGGGCGCGATGGCAACATGCAGCCCACGAACGCCAGGCAGGTGGAACGCATCCGCACCCAGCTCGGCATGGTGTTTCAAAGCTTCAATCTCTGGCAACACATGACTGTTCTGCAAAACGTCATCGAAGCGCCCATCCACGTGTTGAAAGTGTCCAAAGCGGAAGCTACGGAGCGGGCCGAGAAACTATTGCAGCGTGTGGGCCTTTACGAAAAGAAAGATCAGTATCCGTCATTTCTTTCTGGGGGCCAGCAACAGCGGGCGGCAATCGCGCGGGCGCTGGCCATGGAACCCAAGGTCATGCTGTTCGATGAACCCACGTCAGCGCTTGATCCGGAACTTGTTGGCGAAGTGCTGAAGGTCATCCGCAGCCTTGCTGACGAAGGGCGCACCATGATCCTTGTCACCCACGAAATGAAATTCGCCCGCGACGTCTCATCCCATGTCATCTACCTGCACAAGGGATTGATCGAAGAGGAGGGCCCTCCCAAACAGGTATTCGGCGCGCCAAAGTCTGAGCGCTGCAAGCAATTCGTATCCGGCCTATGATGGTCTGGAGCGGATGAGATGACCAGGGAGTTTCCACCCCATGAAAACCTTCAAGACGTTGCTCCTCGCAGCCGCCGCACTGGCTGCTGTGAGTGTTACAGCCAAGGCCGATATTGTTTTCGGCACGGATGCTGCACCCTATCCACCTTTCACCTCGCAAAATGCTGCCGGTGAATGGGAGGGCTGGGAATATGAACTGATGGTTGCCATCTGCGCCGAGATGAATGAAAAATGCACCATGATCCCGATTGCGTGGGACGGCATCATTCCCGCCCTCATGGAAAAAAAGATGGATGGTATTTTTGGCTCAATGGCCATGAACGACGAGCGCAAGAAGCAGATCAACTTCTCGGACATGTATTATGACTCCATGACTGTCATTGTCGGGCCCAAGAGCAAGGACAAGGCCTTCACGCCCGAAACATTCAAGGGCAAGGCCATTGGTGTTCAGGCTGCAAGCTCCAATGCCAACTATGCCGAAAAATACTATGTGCCAGCAGGTGCAACTCTCAAGGCCTACAGGGGCCAGGACGAAGTCAATTCTGATCTGGCTGCGGGCCGCATCGACTATACGGTCGTTGATGGCGTCAGCATGATGGCCTTCCTGGCAAGTCCCGAAGGGGCCTGTTGCGAGGTCTATGGCCCCGTGCCGATTGATCTCGTGGTTCTGGGCAATGGTGTGGGTGTGGGCTTGCGCAAGGAAGATACGGCCTTGCGCGACAAGTTGAACACCGCATTCAAGGCATTCGCTGCCAAAGGTGGTTTTGAGGCTCTGAATGCGAAATACAAACTGGAAGGTCTGATGGCGGTGCCACCCAAGGGCTGACTATGAACGCGGTCATCCGGACCATGGATGGCCGCGCCGCAAGCAATTTGTATCTTGTCTGGAAAAGGTGAGATGCAGATAATGAGAAAAAGTGCAACCAGGGAGTTTTTTACACATGAATAGATTCAAGACACTGTTGCTCGCGGCCGCCGCGCTGGCCGCCGTGAGTTCCACCGCCACGGCCGATCTGGTGTTTGCCACTGATGCGGCACCCTATCCACCCTTCACGTCACAAAACGCTGCGGGTGAATGGGAAGGCTGGGAATATGATCTGCTGCAAGCCATGTGCGCCGAGATCAAAGAAAAATGCACCCTCATCCCCATCGCCTGGGACGGCATCATTCCGGCCCTGCTCGAAAAGAAGATGGACGGCATTTTCGGCTCCATGTCGATCAATGATGAGCGCATGAAGCAGATCAATTTCTCCGACATGTATTACAACACAGCATCCATCATCATCGGACCCAAGGGCGGCGACAAGAACATTGCCCCCGAAGCGTTCAAGGGCAAGACGATCGGCGTGCAGGCTGCCACCACCCATGCCAATTATGTAGAAAAGTACTTTGTGCCAGCCGGTGCAACAGCCAAGGCCTACAAGGGCCAGGACGAAGCCAATGCGGATCTGGCAGCCGGACGTGTGGACTATGTCCAGGCAGACGGTGTTGCGCTGGGTGCCTGGATCGCGACAGCTGACGGTGCCTGCTGCGAATCCTACGGCGCTGTCCCGGTCGATCTCGCAATACTTGGTCCAGGCGTTGGCGTGGGTCTTCGCAAGGAAGACACAGCACTCCGCGACAAGATCAATGCCGCCATCAAGGTGCTGGCTGCCAATGGGACTTTCGAAACCTTGTCTGAAAAGTACAAGCTGACAGGCTTGATGACGCTGCCAGCAAAGCCGTAATTGATTGGTCGCACGCAGCCCTTCATCTGCCCTCCGGGATGAGGGGCTGCGTGCGATAGCGTTTTGAAACCGAAACAAATACTACAAGCGACACATCTGAAATGATTCCAGAAGTCCTGACATTCGGTCGCAACGGCTTTGCCGATGAGCTTCTGCGTGGGACGCTGGTGACGCTTTACATTGCGGTGGCCGCATTTCTGCTTGGCTTGGCCTTGGGACTGCTGGGCGCCACAGCAAAGCTGTATGGCGGAATTGTGAGCCGCTTTGTCGCGAACATTTACACAACCGTCATCCGCTCCATTCCAGAGCTTGTATTGATCCTGTTCCTGTTTTTCGCAGGCACGCGCGGCATCAGCACCTTGAGTGAACTGGTCGGGTTTGGTCCGGTTAACGTCAACGGCACACTGGCCGCAATCCTCGTGCTTGGCTTTGTGCAAGGAGCCTATTCAACTGAAATCCTGCGCGGTGCCATTCTGGCGATACCGGTCGGTCAAATCGAGGCCGCGAAGGCCTATGGCATGTCAACCTTCCAGACCTTCAGCCGCATCATCTTCCCGGCCATGCTGCCAAATGCCATTCCCAGTCTTTCCAACCTCTGGCTGGAAGCCATCAAGTCCACGTCATTGATCATGGTCACGGGTGCCAGCGCTGAATTGGGTGGTATTGCCCGCTCCGCCGCCAGCTTCACCAAGCGCTATTTCATGTTCTATTTTGTCGCTTTGTTGATCTACCTTGCCCTGACACTGGTTTCCAATATTTTCCTGCAGCGGCTGGAACGTTATGTTCGCCGCGGCCAACCCAAGCTGGCGTGAGGGCAGAATGGATTGGTCGTGGCTTCCCAAATATCTGCCCATGTTGCCGGGGGCAATATTTGTGACACTTCAACTCGTCGTCTTCACAATGGTGTTTGGCTTGCTGTTGGCCATCCCTTTGGCACTGGTGCAGGTCACGGGTCCGAAATGGCTGGCGAGAATAGCGCGGGGCTATTGCACCTTCATGCGCGGCACGCCGCTGCTTATCCAACTCTATCTTTTCTATTACGGGCTGGGGGCGATCTTTGCGAGCTATCCGGAGCTTCGACAAAGCTTCTTCTGGCCCATCCTGCGCGAAGGTTACTACTACGCCATTGTGGCTTTTGCCTTGAACGAAGCAGGCTATCTCGGCGAAGTCTTGCGTGGCGCATTTCTCTCAGTGCCCAAGGGCGAACTTGAAGCCGCCCGAGCCTACGGCATGTCACCCTTCAAGGTGTTGAGCCGCGTGTGGCTGCCCCGCGCCTTGCGCAATGCATTGCCAGCGCTGGGCGGTGAAACCATTCTGACCTTGAAGGCCACACCACTCGCCGCACTTGTCACTGTGACCGACATCTTCAGTGTTGCCGACAAGGTGCGCCAGGAAACCTATATCATTTATCCGCCCCTGATCATGGTGATGGTTGTCTATATGATCCTGACTTTCATCATCACGCGCATCTTCAACTACTACGAAAAACAAATACCAGTTCGCCGCTGATGGACCAGATTGCCCGACATATCGCAGGCTTCCAGGACTATCTCATCGCCATCCGCCATGACCTACATGAGAATCCGGAACTCTGTTTCGAGGAACACCGCACCAGTGCCATCGTTGCCCATGAACTCAATCGATTGGGCTTCACTGTCACCACAGGACTTGCAGGCACAGGCGTTGTGGGAAGCTTGCAAGCAGGACAGGGCAACCGTGCCATTGCCGTTCGCGCCGACATGGACGCACTTCCCATAGCGGAAACCACGGGCCTCGCCTATGCTTCTCGTGCCCCCGGAAAAATGCATGCCTGCGGCCATGATGGTCACACCACCATGGTACTGGGCCTTGCCAGATATCTTGCAGAAACCAAGGCCTTCGACGGTACGGTTCACCTGATCTTTCAACCTGCCGAGGAAGATATCAGCGGCGCTCGCCGCATGATTGACGAAGGGCTTTTCAAACGCTTCCCCGTCGACATGATTTTCGCGCTTCACAACATGCCAGGCACACCGCTGGGCCAGGTCATCCTGCGTCCCGGCGCCATAACGGCCGCCGTTGACATCATCAACATCACGATGACAGGCGTTGCCGGTCACGGCGCATTGCCACACCTTGCTGCTGATCCAATCGTGGCTGCCGCATCTCTGGTCATGGCGCTGCAAACTGCGATCTCCCGCACCAATGACGCCCTTGATCCGGCGGTTCTCACGGTTGGTTCGATGCACGGCGGACAACTCGCCACCGCCATCCCCGAAACGGTCACACTGAAATGCGGGCTGCGCACGACTGCAAGGCAGTCCCGCGAAACCCTTTTGAAACGTATCACAGAAATTACTCAAGGCACTGCGACTGCATTTGGTTGCGTTGCAGACATCGACCATGGCAATTGCATCGTCTATCCCGTCGGCTTCAACGATGCTGACGCAACCTCACTGGTTCGCGACACTGCAATTGCCTCCGGGCAAAAGCCTGAAGCCATCGACCTCAAAGGGCCGATCATGTTCTCCGAAGACTTTGCGTTCATGCTGGAGGAAGTACCCGGCTGCTATTTCGGCATCGGCAACGGCCCCAGCAAAAGCCTGCACGACCCCGGTTATGATTTCAATGACGGATTGTTGCAAAAGGGGACGGAGATGTTCGCCCGCATCGTGACCAAAACCTTGGAGATCTGAAAAGATTGGTGAGCCCAGCGGGATTCGAACCCACGACCCTCTGATTAAAAGTCAGATGCTCTACCGCTGAGCTATGGGCCCAAGCCGGACCAAAACCGAGTCCGTTGGAACTTGCCTCTTAGGCGGCATGCCTCCATGGGTCAAGGCTTTCGCATCACACCAAATTGCCGCAATTAACTCTCTTAACACGGCTGAAATGCTAGAAGAGTCGCAATCGGGACGGAACTTTCGCGGAGCATCATGACGGAACTGGCGGTTATAGTCTTGGCGGCGGGCATGGGCACGCGCATGAAGTCGGCCATTCCCAAAGTGCTCCACAAGGCCGCAGGTTGCAGTCTGCTGAGCCACGTCTTGCAAGCAGCAAAAGCTGTTGATGCTGCCAGAGTCGTGGTTGTGCACGGTCCTGGTCAGGGTGACGTCAAGACAGAATGTCGCAAGATTATTCCAGATTGCCTGTTTGCCGAACAGATTGAACGCAAGGGGACTGGCCACGCAGTGATGATGGCCGAAACAGCACTCGATCGGTTCAACGGTAAAATTCTTATCCTCTACGGCGATGTGCCGCTTATTCAGGCCGAAACCTTGACGGCATTGCTGGCGAAACTGGACGCGCAACATTCCATGGCGGTACTTGGTTTCATTGCCGCCAATCCCTTTGGCTACGGCCGTTTGCTGGGGCAGGGCGGCACCATCACGGCCATTCGCGAGCAGAAAGACGCAACCGAAGCCGAACGCGCCGTGACGCTCTGCAACTCCGGCATCATTGCGATTGCAGCCCAACACCTCTGGCCTACACTGAAAAAAATTTCACCCGCCAATGCCCAGGGCGAAATCTATCTGACAGATGTTGTTGAACTGATGGCGACGACCGGCCACGCCTGTGCGCTAGCTGTCTGCGATGAAGCCGAAGTTGCGGGTGTCAATGATCGGCTGCAATTGTCTTCCGTCGAAGCCGAATTCCAACGCCGCTTGCGCCGCAAGGCCATGGTCAACGGAGCAACATTGCTGGCCCCTGACACAGTGTATTTTTCCTCCGACACAAAAATCGGCATGGACGTCGTTATCGAGCCCAACGTGTTTTTCGGACCCGGCGTCACGGTGGGTGATAATGTTGAAATTCTGGCATCGTCCCACATCGAAGGTGCCACCATCGCAAACGGTGCCCGCATTGGCCCCTTCGCGCGCTTGCGCCCAGGAGCTGATATCGGTGAGAATGCCCATGTCGGCAATTACGTCGAGATCAAGAAAGCAACGCTCGGCAAAGGTGCCAAAGCCAATCACCTGACTTACATCGGCGATGCCACCATCGGCGCTGGCTCCAACATCGGCGCAGGTACCATCACCTGCAACTACGATGGCTATGAAAAGCATCTCACCGACATCGGTGAAAACGTGTTCGTTGGATCAAACACGGCTTTGGTTGCTCCCGTGAAAGTGGGGGCAGGGGCCAACATTGCAGCAGGCAGCGTCATTACGCACGACGTTCCCGCAGATGCACTGGCCATGACACGTTCACCTTCTACTGTCAAAGAAGGCTGGGCGAAGAAATATCGCGCGATCAAAGCTGCGCAGAAGGCGAGAAAGCAGTGAAGGCGGTCCCTCTCCGTCTCGTGGCCTCGCCGCGATCCACCTCTCCCGCAAGCGGGCGAGGAAATAACTTCCTCGCCCGCTTGCGGGAGAGGTGTCACGCGGAACGCGTGACGGAGAGGGAAAGCCTTCTTCACTCGCACACGAAAATTGACAATCAGGAGAACACCCATGTGTGGCATCGTCGGCATTCTTGGTAAAGAGCCCGTAGCACTCAGCATCGTGGAAGCGCTGCGTCGTCTTGAATACCGTGGTTATGACTCAGCGGGTGTGGCAACAATTGAAAGCGGTGAAATCGAACGCCGCAGAGCGCCGGGAAAACTGCGCAACCTTGAAGCTCTGCTGCACGACAAACCGTTACAGGGCCATTCCGGCATTGGCCATACGCGCTGGGCCACCCATGGTGTCCCCAACGAAACCAACGCGCATCCGCACATCTCCGGCGATGTTGTCATCGTTCACAACGGCATCATTGAGAACTTCTTCGAACTTAAAATCGAACTCGAAGCAAAGGGTTTCATATTCGCAACGCAAACTGACACGGAGGTTGTGGCCCACCTGCTCGCCCAGGAACGCAGCAAAGGTGTCAAGCCCGTTGAAGCTGTAAAGAATGTTCTGGGTCGTCTGCGCGGCGCCTTCGCGCTTGCCATCATGTTCAAGTCCGAGAATGATCTCATGGTCGGTGCCCGCAATGGTCCACCGCTTGCCATTGGTCATGGCGATGGTCAGATGTTTCTGGGTTCAGATGCCATCGCTTTGTCGCCCTTCACCAACAAGGTAACCTATCTCGAAGACGGTGACTGGGTTACGCTCACGCGCAAGTCTTTCCAGATTTACGATGCCGACAACCAACCCATCGCACGCCCGATGTGTTTCAGCCAGGCTTCGTCAATGATGGTGGACAAGGGCAACCACCGTCACTTCATGGCCAAGGAAATCGAAGAGCAGCCGGAAGTCGTGGGCCACACGCTGGCCGAATACATTGACTTTTCCACGCGCACCATAAGGGTGCCAACCAACATGCCGTTTGATTTCGCCAAGCTTGACCGCCTCACGATCACTGCATGCGGCACGGCATCCTATGCCGGTCATGCTGCGAAATACTGGTTTGAAAAAGTTGCCAGGCTTCCCACTGAAGTCGATATCGCATCAGAGTTCCGTTACCGCGAAGCGCCCATGAGCAAGAATGGTGTTGCCATCGTCATATCGCAATCCGGTGAGACCGCAGACACGCTTGCAGCGCTACGTTACTGCAAAGCGCAGGGGCAGCACACGATCGCCATCATCAACGTGCCAGAATCGACAATCTCGCGTGAGTCCGAATGGGTGATCCGCACCTATGCCGGGCCTGAAATCGGAGTTGCTTCCACCAAGGCCTTTACATGCCAGCTTGCGGCCCTGGCCTGCCTGGCACTGCTTGCCGGCAAAGTTCGCGGCACGCTTTCACCGGCACAGGAGCTTGAGTATGTCACGGCACTGATTGAAGCGCCGCGCCACATGACCGAGATTTTGAAGGAAGAAAAAAACATCGCAACTGTTGCCCTGGAGATTTCCAAGGCCCGGGATGTGTTATTCCTGGGGCGCGGCATCAACTATCCGCTGGCGATGGAAGGCGCATTGAAGCTGAAGGAAATATCCTACATTCACGCCGAAGGCTACGCGGCGGGCGAGTTGAAACACGGCCCCATCGCTTTGGTTGACGAACACGTTCCAGTGATCGTTATCGCGCCGCGCGACGAACTCTACGAAAAGACGATTTCCAACATGGAAGAGGTTGCGGCCCGTGGCGGCAAGATCGTGTTGATCACCGATGATCACTCACATCAGGACAATGCCCATAAAACCTTCAAACACATTCGTGTGCCGCACGCCCATGCGTTCATCAGTCCACTGATCTATGCGATCCCCGTTCAGTTGCTGGCCTATCACGCGGCCTGTTTTATCGGCACCGATGTGGATCAACCGCGCAATCTGGCAAAAAGCGTGACGGTGGAATGAAGCCGTTCGATGCTTCAAGAACGCCGCGCTTGACGAATTTACTTACATTTCCAGCACTTGGTCAACGCTGACAATGGTGTGACTGCCATAACCATTAAAGCGTGTGGCCGTGGCAAGGCCGTAGGCGCCTAGTGTACCAAACTCGATGTAATCGCCCTCGCTGATACCTTGGTAAAGGTCAAGGCGATGCGGCAGCACGTCCAGCGGATCACACGTCGGGCCGAAGACTTTCCAGGATTTTGCAACACCCTCCAATTCCCTGCCATCGCGGATCAGACGGAAGGGCGGTTTCAAGTCCGGGGCCTGCATGTACTCCATCAAACCGCCGTAGACACCGTCACTGATGAAGATGTCATCGCCATCCGAGCACACGAGTTTGACCTGCACCAGCAATGACATGCAGGTGGCAACCATGCCACGGCCCGGTTCGCATTCTAGTGCAGGGTGGTCGGGACCGAAGGATTTGGTGACGGCCTGGTCGATGGCGCGAAAGAAGACTTCAGGTTCAGGCGCTGTGGAAAGTTCATAATTGGCGGGAAAGCCACCGCCCACGTTCAGTGTACGGACGGTTACGCCTGCACTTTTTGCGATCCGAGCTGCCGCTTCAATGTGACGGACGTAAACCTGGGGCTCCTTGCTTTGCGAGCCGGGATGGAACGTAAGAACCGGCGCATAGCCCTTGGCCACAACCTGTTGCAGAAGTTCGATGCAGATATGTTCGGGTGCGCCGAACTTGGTGGAAAAATCGTGGGCGGAAGAGCCACGATCTCGCGGCAGCACCAGGCGCACCGCAATTTCCACTGTCGGGTCGTCACCGACGATGGCTGCAATTTTCTCCAGTTCCTCACGACAGTCCACAACGAAGCGCCTGCAATCATATACCTTATACGCATCGATGATCTCGCGCCGGGATTTGACCGGGTTGTGATAGTGAAAATGCGGATGCTGACAGACTGCAGAAACAGCGGCCATCTCGTGCACCGACGCAACATCCCAGGCTTTCACACCAACATCGGCCAATGTGACCAGAACTTCGGCTGATGCATTGCACTTGACGGCATAGGACACCGTGCCCGGAAAATGATCGAGAAATTGACGCGCGCGAGACTTCAGTTCCTCCGCGGAAAACAGAAATACGCCTTCTTCAGGAGACAGGGCCTTGGCCACTGCAGGCGCATCAGCAAATCGGGCATTGTGGGCGGGATGATGCAGAATGGTGGCAGTCATGGCGGGTTCCTTGTGAGTCGATGGCGAACTTGCGCCTATGAGGTGAAGATATGAAGACTGCAAAGTGTTGCGTTATGCCGGAAATTTCGTCATATTGACGGAACTTCCGGCGGAACGAATATGTCTGAACGTGATGAAAATCTTCTGGGTTTGCTGAAAGTCAATGCACGCGAGCCAGTGGCGTCATTGGCGCGCAAGCTTGGAGTGTCGCGCACAACAGTGCAAGACCGCCTGAAACGACTGGAACACAGCGGCGTCATCTCGGGCTATGCCGTGAAATTGGGCAAGGCCGCAAAAATACCGGGAATATCGGCTATGGTAACCTTGGGCATCGAACCCCGGTCTCAAATTGATGTGGCTCGGGCCATGGGCACTTTTCCGCAAGTGGAGACCCTGCACACGGTGAGTGGTAAATTTGATCTTGTGGCGATTGTGAAGACCCCCACGTCCGAGGACATGGACCGACTGATTGACAAAATTGGCATGTTGAATGGCGTCACAGACATTGAAACCGCCGTCATCTTGTCAACAAAACTGGATCGCAGATAAGCGTCAGGACTCTGGAGTGATTTGAAATGGTGCGAATTTTCTGTGCAGCGATGATGCTATTGTCAGTAACTGTGTATGCCACGGCAGAAACTGCGGTTCCCAAATCGCAAGTGCAGATGCAGTTGAGCTTTGCCCCCATTGTGAAGCGAGCCGCTCCCGCCGTCGTCAATGTGTACGCCAAAAGCATGCAACGCCAGGAAGAAACTGGCCTTATGTCTGATCCATTTTTCCGCCGGTTTTTTGGTGAAGACGGTAATTTCGGGCGCCCCCGCGAGCGCGTGGCCAATTCCCTGGGATCTGGCGTTATTGTTGATGTCTCAGGTTTCATCGTGACCAACAATCATGTGATTGCCAATGCGTCCGACATTCGCGTGGTGCTTTCTGACAAGCGCGAATTTGTGGCAAAGCTGCTGCTGGCCGATCAGCGCACGGATCTGGCGGTTCTGAAGATCGAGGCTGGTGATGAAAAGCTTCCATTTCTTCCAATGTCCGATTCAGACGAGCTTGAAGTTGGTGATCTTGTACTCGCTATTGGAAATCCCTTTGGGGTTGGTCAAACAGTGACGAGCGGCATCGTATCGGCTCTGGCCCGGACGCAGGTGGGTGTCACGGACTATCAGTTTTTCATTCAGACTGATGCTGCGATCAATCCCGGCAATTCAGGTGGTGCCCTTGTCGACATGAATGGTGGGCTGGTCGGTATCAACACCGCGATATTCTCAAAGTCTGGAGGGTCCATCGGCATCGGCTTTTCAATCCCATCCAGCATGGTGAAAACGGTCGTGGCATCGGCGGAAAGTGGCTCCAGCAAAGTAAGGCGCCCGTGGCTTGGTGTGGAATTGCAGGATGTTACGCCTGATGTGGCGGAAAGCCTGGGCTTTGCGCGGCCCGAGGGTACCCTGATTGTAAAACTTCATCCGGCAAGCCCGTTGCTTGCGGCAGGCATTCGCCGTGGCGACGTGGTGGTGGCGATCGATGGTCGTCCGGTGGAGAGTGCACAGGAGTTTGGCTTTCGCGTTGGCACGTCTCAAATCGGCGAAACGCGCATTGTCGAATACCGTCGGGGTGATGAGAGTTTTGAAACCCGCATGAAATTGATTGCAGCACCGGAAACTGTTGCGCGTGATCAAACGGTGATCGATGCACTCTCTCCGCTTGCGGGGTTGACCGTTGCCAATCTTTCACCGGCAGTTGCTGAAGAAGTTGGACTGTCGGCTGAGACAACCGGTGTCGTCGCGATCAGTGCCAATGCTGGTTCGCCCGCCGAATTGTTCCGGAAAGGCGATGTCATTGCCGCGATCAATGGCGCACCCGTCCAAGATGTTGCGGCATTGAAAACCGCTCTGTTGGAACGACAGCGCCGCTGGACCATCAGTGTTGTGCGGGGAAAACGAACCCTGCTATTGAAATATCAGGAATGACTTCACTGTTTGACAGTCTGAGTGCCGAAGGTCCACGGCCATTGGCGGATCGGCTACGTCCCCAACGCCTGGAGGATGTTGTGGGGCAGGATCATCTTGTTGGTCCTGAAGGTACGCTGTCTCGCATGGTGTCGGCGGGGCGCATTCCGTCGCTGATTTTCTGGGGGCCGCCGGGTACGGGCAAAACCACCATGGCCCGGCTGTTGGCCGGTTCCACGGGACTTGTTTTCGAACAAATGTCGGCGATTTTTTCAGGCGTTGCGGATTTGAAGAGGGCCTTCGAACAGGCCCGCATGCGGCGCGAACAGGGCAGGGCAACCCTGCTGTTTGTTGATGAAATCCATCGGTTCAACAAGTCCCAGCAAGACTCGTTCCTGCCCTATGTTGAAAATGGAACCATCACCTTGGTGGGGGCCACAACGGAAAATCCATCATTCGAACTCAACGGCGCTTTGCTGTCGCGCTGCCAGGTGCTTGTACTCAACCGGTTGGATGACGCAGCACTTGAGGCGTTGATTGCGAGAGCTGAACTCTATCAGCGACGCAAGCTGCCGCTGACGCCAGATTCGCGTGCTGTTCTCATCAACATGGCGGATGGTGATGGACGGTTTTTCTTGAATTTGATCGAAGAGGTGTTTGCCGGTGTCGATGAAGGTGCCGAAGATTTGGGGCCGGAAGGCCTTGGTAAATTGGTGTCAAAGCGCCTGCCGCTCTATGACAAGGCGAACGATGGGCACTACAACTTGATCTCGGCGCTGCACAAATCCGTTCGCGGATCAGACCCGGATGCAGCACTCTATTACCTTGCGCGGATGTTGACCGCTGGAGAGGACCCGCTGTTTCTGGCGAGGCGTCTGGTGCGCATGGCCGTTGAAGACATTGGCCTTGCCGACCCCGATGCTGTGAAGCAGGCGCTCGCTGCCAAGGACGCCTATGATTTTCTGGGATCACCCGAGGGTGAACTCGCACTGGCACAAGCGACAGTTTATTTGGCAACCGCACCGAAATCGAATGCGATTTACAACGCTTACAAGGCGGCCATGGCAAAAGCAGTGGAAACCGGTTCCCTAATGCCGCCAAAATCCATCTTGAACTCGCCGACGAAACTGATGAAGTCGCAAGACTATGGCTCAGGCTATCGTTACGATCATGACGAACCCGAAGCATTTTCAGGACAAAACTATTTTCCCGACGCGATGGTGCGGCAGAAATTTTACCAACCGGTTGAACGCGGATATGAGCGTGATGTGGCCAAGCGCCTGGAGTATTGGGACAAATTGCGGAAACAGCGCTTGCAGTAGAACTTGGGGACCGTGCCAACGTTCAATCAAGCGGCCACAACATTTTTGTCTGTCGCTGGACTTCTCGGCACCAGACGTGAACGAATGATTGCCATTTCAGTTTCGTCGCATTCGAAGCGTTCAACAAACAACCCGAACGGTCCCTTGATCAGCTTGATTTTTTGACGGCCCATGTGGTCTCGGCCGACCATCATGCGGGCACCGCGCTTGACCGCAGTACACACGCGGTCAATATCTGCTTCAGTCATTTTCATTGCGCCACCTCTA
>JANNNG010000205.1:0-5283 GCA_031398425.1 Hyphomicrobiales bacterium
GAAATCGACTATGTCGACAAACAGGGCATGCCTTCGACACGGGACATCGAAGCCCATTCTCTGCGGCGCTCCAAAACAGGTGATGTCCTGCTGATGGCCGTGCGCGCCGACGATGGCAAAGTCCGAAGCTATCTCGCGGAAAAAATCATGAGCGCAAAGCCCACACAAAAATCCTTCACACCAAGATACCCAATTGAACTCACGCTATCAGGCCCTAAAAATTCTGTGTCGCCCCGCACGACGCGTCGGTGACGGATCCTGGGTCGGTTTGAATTTCAAAGGAGCGAACTTGGCACAGGCTCTGCGTTGTCTGCATTCGCAACAAGAGCAGACGAAAAATCGGGAAGTCTGATTTACCGTTGAGGGCCAGGAGCGGAACAACTCGCTCGCCAAAGCGTCGGAACATATATTGACAAGATATTGTCATATTGACATAAAGATGTCATGACATCCATAACTGACCTCATCCTTGAAACGTTCAGGCTCAATGGCGATCTGTTGAGTGCTGGAGATGAGCTTGTGGCCGATCTCGATCTGACTTCTGCCCGCTGGCAAGTCCTTGGCGCGATTGGCATGGCGTCAAGTGCGCTGCCAGTGGCACATATCGCTCGAAACATGGGTGTTAGCCGACAAGCCGTCCAACGCATCGTCAACGAATTAGAAACGCGGCATTTGCTTCAATTCATGCCCAACCCACATCATCAGCGCGCCAAGCTGGTTTCGTTGACCAAGAAAGGTAGAGTCGTTTTCGACGCTGCAATGGAGCGACAGCGTCCTTGGGCAGACTGGCTCTCCAACGACCTCTCATCTGAAGATATTGAGTTGGCCTTCCGGGTGCTGAAAGCGCTGCGAAGCAAGCTTGAGTTCCGATACAACTTGCAACCGAAGGAGAGCAGCAATGTGGAAGAGTTCGCCTGAACGTTATGGACGCTTTTCGATTGTTATCCATTGGACAAGCGCTCTGCTCATTATTGGCCTGATCGTTGCAGGCTTTGTTGCCGCAAACATGACTGACGCTGTTGGCAAAGCGTCACTGCTTCGCATTCATGCACCGATCGGAACACTGGTTCTCATCCTCACTGTTGTGCGGATCGGGTGGTGGCTGTTCGCCGACACCAAACCAATGTCTCCGGTCGGCATTCCGCGCTTGCAATCCATCGCTGCAAAGTCTGTCCACGGCCTGTTGTACGTTGCCATCGTGGGAATGGCCGGTTCCGGCATAGCGCTACTTTACACGTCGGGTGCTGGGGAAATCCTGTTTGGGAGTGCCCTTGGTCCACTGCCTGATTTCTGGAACTATGCGCCACGCTACGGTCATGCGGTGTTTGCCAGAGTCATGGCCGTGCTGCTGATCCTGCATGTCGCAGCCGCACTCTACCATCAATTCATCCTCAAGGATCGCTTGTTGGCGCGCATGGGAGTTGGCAAATGATATCGCGACTTTTACCTTCCCTCGCCTTGACGATTGCAGCAGTGTTCTTTGGTATTGCGCTTTACATCAACCTCGCGGAACAACCGGCACGTCTTGCCCTTGCTGACCTGCCACTTTTGCAACAGTGGAAAATCAGCTTCGGCGTCGGTTTCGCCTTGCAGGGTTCTTTGACAATTGCTGCTGGCTTCGCGGGGCTTGCCGCATGGTGGTTTCATCGCGATTGGCGTTGGCTTGTTGGAGGAACTCTGATGTTAGCAAATTGGCCTTGGACATTGATTGTGATCGCGCCAATCAACAATGCACTCCTCGCCATTTCTGCCGATGCAGCTGGTCCAGCCAGTCGAGCACTGATTGAACAATGGGGCGTTGTACACAGTGGACGTACCGTCATTTCACTTTTGGCTGTCGGCATCTTTCTGTGGTCAATTGTCCGACGTGGTACATCACACAGATTTTGATTTCCACAATGTTGCGATGACTGCTTAGGGCCATTCTCTGACGTAAAAAGCGTTTTATGTTTTGTCCGTTTTCAGGCTAACAGCGGAAGTTAAAACAGACCAACTACTCGGTGACGCGACACAATACACTTCCCGCTTTTTCCCGCTTATCCCAATTGAGCAAATCGACCCAAAGCGGTGATGATTGCGTGACCTCGAAAGGCGCGACGATGCGCTTCAACCCACTTGCTGAGCTTAACCATGTCCGGACCTCGCCTGACCGTTTATCTCACCAACCCTGTCGCTGATCGGCTGGAGCTTGCCAGCGTCCGGAAACGGAGATCGAAGTCCGCGCTTGTCAATGAGGCGCTTGACCGGATGCTCAATGCCCAGCGGGACGATACCCATGAAGCAGGGATGGCCCGCCGACTTGACCGCATGGCGAAACAGTCTGCCAGCTATGAACGCAACCAGTCTGTGCTGTTGGAAAGCCTTGCGATGTTCATCCGCTACTATCTCACCCTCACTGCCGCCACGCCCAAGGCAGAACAGGACGCCGCGCGGATCATCGGAAATCAGCGTTTCGAGGCCTTTGTCACACAGGTGGGCAGACGATTGGCGAGCGGCATACCGTCGATGAGCGAAGCTATGGAGAAGGCGTCAGGACAGGAACCCGAAGTTCAGCGGCGCGATCCTGACAATTCCGTTCTGGAAAAATCAAACAATGGTTCGTCGCAACCTTCCTCTCACCTTCCAGCGGCGCCTTAGGAATCTGAACTTGGGGAAGAAACTTATGAACAGAATTGATGGTAGCAAGATTGCGATGATAATCAAAGCAACCTGTGGAAGCCCGTCTTACTGCCGATTCCGCAGCGACGAGATTGCACTATCGACACTACGAAGCGCAGTAAGAACGCGCGCTCGAAGTTTCACAAGCATTTCCGTGGCAGTAGGCTCATCTTCAAGCATGTCCGGTGAAACATTCCGCGCAACAAGCTCATCAAGCCCAATCGACGCTAAATGAGCAGGTTCTGGCATCTCCAAACTATCGATGGAAATTGTCCCATCCAGCGACATCAAAAATTCAATTCCAGCTGTGTCTCGCTGAATTCCATCCACAAATGACTGAGGTAGAATAAATCGCATGATTTCAACTTTTTCCGTACTTGAAAGCACCAGCGAGTAGGTGGTTTCGGGATCACCTTGCGAACCTTTTGCTTGCTTCTCAAGCGCGAGGGATACTCCGCCGAGTTTTGGTTCCAGCGAATCTACCAATGAAACAAATCTCCAATTATCTCTTTTTAAGATAATCAGGAATTCAGATTATCTCAATTGTCCACTCAAGAGCGGCGGACAATTTGGGAAAGACGCTTCAATCGCCACGGCACAGAGCTCTGATCCATTTGCTTGTAGCGAAGCGCGAGGCAGTCAATTTGACTCAAGCCGATCTTACCGAACAATTGGGAGAATACCAATCGTTTGTGGCCCGCCTCGAAAGCGGGCAGCGCCGTGTCGATGTCGTCGAGTTCATCCGAATTGCAGGAATTGCAGAAGTGCTCAAGTTCAACCCTGCCAAAGCGGTATCAGCGCTTCAAACGAAACATACCAAGCAGGCCGAGCTCCACCACAGAAGCATCTGGCGTGTCGCAAATTCTGTGGATATCCCGTAATTTCTTTTCCATCTGTTACCCAGGTTTTACCCAGCGCGATTTTTGGAACTGCGTAGTGCAAACGGAAAACCCGCTATCTCATTGAGACAGTGGGTCTTTATTTCGTTTCGGGAGCCGGGTGCTACTTATACAGAACAGTTATACAGATGCCAGCCAAGACCATTGTAAGACCAAGAGCTACCAGTTTAGCCGGCAAAGAGTGAAGCAACTAGGGCAACTGCATTTGGCTCTGTGCGTATGATCACACAGCCTTGCGACTGTCCGCCGTCAATAGTTAAGCACCGTAGCGCGGACATTAGATAACCGACGTGAAAAACCCCAATCTGACCTTCCCACTCGGTCACCAACCCAACAAGTTGACAGATATCTAGGTTTGGCTGTTTCTGGGTCTGCCCTGAGGCGAAGCAATTGGTGACGTCGAAGATACAGGCAGTGTGGGGCAGGGTGATGCTCATCATTGTTGCTGGGCTGTTGCCGATCGGGAGTTCTAGACTTGTGGACAGTTGCTCGTCCGGAGTTGCCGTGGCGGTGATCACCAGGGTGGTGATGGCTTCTCATGCGCGGTTGGTGGTCATCACTGTATATGGCAGGTCAGAACGTAAGCGTCCGGTGTTGCTTTCAATTACCCACATCTCGGCGAAGTGACCACCCATCAGCTGAATAAAAAGTTGAGTCGAATGAATCACTTGTGGTTCCTTGTCTGGCATCTCAAATCGGATGGAGTGGTGCCATGGGTGTTTTCAAGGTGGTGAGGTCTACGGGTGAAGGTGATCACTGGACCGCGAACGAGGCTGATCCGTCGGCCTTCAAGGATGTGTGGCTCGGACGACGCTTTGCTGAATTGCTGCTGCAACTCAGCGATGGACTGGGCGCAAGCATTCCGTTCGCCTGCCAGGATTGGGCCGCGACCAAGGCGGCGTACCGGTTCTTCGCCAATGACCGCGTGGATAAGTCGGACATTCTCGCTGGCCACTTCACCGCCACCGCAGCGCGCTTCAAGGCCGCCAAGGGTCTTGTGTTGCTGTTGCAGGACACGACAGAGTTCACCTACCAACGCACGAGCCCGAAGAAGATCGGCTTCACCAAATCCGTGAACAGCGGCCGGACCAAGAAGGGACGGCTCCGCCATCACACGCTGTGCGGCATCCTGATGCATACGAGCCTGTCCTGCACGACGGCGGGACTGCCGCTCGGGCTGACGGCATTGAAGGTCTGGACCAGGGCGTCATTCAAGGGCACCACGGCACTGAAGCGCAAGGTTAATCCCACCCGCGTGCCGATCGAGCAGAAGGAAAGCCTGCGCTGGCTCGACAGCTTGCGCCAATCGATTGCGCTGGTGGGCGCGCCGGCTCGCTGCGTCCACATTGGCGACCGCGAGAGCGACATCTACGAGCTCTATTGCTTGGCCCATGAACTGGGCACTCACTTCCTCGTGCGCACCTGTGTTGATCGACTGTGTGGCGGCGGCAGCCGCACGATTGCCAAGGAAAGGGCCAATATCGCCGCACTTGGCCAGCACACGATCACCGTGCGCTGCAACGATGGCGATGCGCACGAGGCCGTGCTCGACATCAAAGTCAAGTGCATGACCGTTCTGCCGCCGATTGGCAAGACCAAGCGCTATCCCAGCCTCGATCTGGCAGTCCTGCACGCCACTGAAAGGCCAGCCACAACGGCAGGAAAAAAGAAACACGAACCCATCGAGTGGAAGCTCCTCACCGATCTCGACGTCACCGACATGGAC
>JANNNG010000213.1:0-10954 GCA_031398425.1 Hyphomicrobiales bacterium
CGCATCTTCGAAAGCTACGACGACATCATCGATGCAGCCTGTGAAGCTTGGCGAAACCTCGTCAACCAACCCACTACGATCACATCAATCGGACTGCGGGATTGGGCTCACGTCGGTCAATCGCTATGACCGTTGGTATTACTACACACGTTGCGCACACGACGCCTTTTAAGATGTTGATTTCTTGGTATTGTCGTGCCCATCCATCACTGGAGTTGGTTTGTGCAATTGACGGAGATTGTGGTTCTTTGTGTGCAAAATTTTTATAGATGATTTCTGTGCCACTGCTGGGAACTGCACAGCAGCCACCTTGCATTGCTGACCACATTTTGCGTAGGCTATCTTGTAAATAATATGACTTACGCGGACTTCAATTTTCTCCGGTAAGGCCCGATAGGGTTTAAACCGTTTCCTAAGTGTTCAGAGTTTTTATGGGCAACTTCAATAGCTGGAAGCAGTAACTGAACGCGGTAATGAGCCTTAACTTGCTCAGTTCCGCATAGGGTCAACGTGAGACGAATTGCAGCTGTTAGATAGTGTCAACGTTGCCTTCACATGCAGACCAATTCTCTGCATAAGCGGACGTAATCAATTTGGAGTCTGCACTTAAGGTGTTGAGCGGAAACTCCTCTTTCAGGCCGACAAGTCTGAAACGGGCCAAAAGCTGACAATCAGCGTGTGTAAGCGATAAAAGGAAATGGAGGACACACTTCAAATCCAGCCAGTCCATCGCTCAGACCTTTTTCCTTGAACTGAAAGATGAACCGCGAAGGCGCGACTAACACGATGCAATGAACAAAAGTAAAGCAGAAGTACGAATTGACCAAATGCTGGCTTTCATCCTAACGTCGGTGCAGTCGCGCAAGGAGTAGCCCATGGACGAATCTCGATATGGTACTGATGACAAACGCGGCAACTGGGCACCGAACAAGCCCATCAGCTATGGGCCAGCCTTTGCCTGGCCGCCGCAACCTCAGGCACTCCTCAAATGGCTTTTTGGCTTTCCTGGCTATTTCCTGCCATGGAATGTTTTTTATGCAGTTCTGGCGGTGTTAATCTGGACCTATCTCACGCCATCGCTGGAAAATTTCAAGAGCTTTTCACTCTATTGGTCAAGCGTGGTATTGTTGCGTAATGTCATCCTTGCCATATGCGTCTATGGCGCTTGGCACATGTGGCTCTATGTCTGGCGCAAACAGGGCACTGCTTTCAAATACAGTAGGCAATGGCCGAAAGACAAAGCCGAGGGTTTCCTGTTTGGCCATCAAACCTACGACAACATGTTCTATACACTTGTGAGCGGCTTGCCGATCTGGACAGCATATGAGTTGCTCTTGCTCTGGGCCTACGCCAACGGCATTGCGCCAATGATCAGCTTTGCGGATCATCCGATTGGCTTCATCGCCTTGTTCTTTCTTGTGCCATTGATTCACGAAGTTGGATTTTATTTTGCCCATCGCTTTCTGCACTATTCTTTCATGTATGAGATCGCCCACAAACTACACCATCGTAATGTGAGCCCGGGGCCATGGTCAGGACTGTCGATGCACCCCGTTGAACATGTGATCTATTTCTCGACGATCCTCCTGTTTTTCTTCATTCCATCGCACCCCATCCATATGATCAATCTGGCGTCGCGGTTGGGCGTGGCACCGGCGCAAGGTCACACCGGCTTTGACAGGCTGGCCATGGGCGACGAGGCGACCATGGATGTATCCTACTACGCACACTACCTTCACCACAAATATTTCGAGGTGAACTATTCGGATGGCATGGTGCCGCTCGATAAATGGTTTGGTTCGTTCCACGATGGCACTCCGGAAGCTCATGAAGCGATGAAGGCACGAAGGATGCGGCGCACCGCCTGAGATGTGGGATGTGATCTGCCTCGGCGACTTGTTCGTCGACCTTATACCGCATTCACGCCAGGATGGTCAGTGGCTTTATACCCCAAGCCCGGGCGGCGCACCCGGCAATGTTGCGGCTGGCCTTGCCAAACTTGGACACAAGGCTCTCATGGTCAGCCGCGTTGGTGATGATGCCTTTGGCAGATTGCTGATCGACGCACTGCGTGGATTTGGCGTTGACGTTTTGGGCATTGTTCGGTCAGCAACCGAGCAAGCTGGCCTTTCGATCGTCTCATTGAATGAGCAAGGGGATCGCTCCTTCATGTTCTATCACGACAAGCCTGCTGACCAACACATCCAAACTAACGACATTGATGCAGATTGGCTGGCGCAATCTCGCATCTTGCATGTTGGTATCCTGCCATTGGCTTCATCGACTTCTGCAGCGGCACAGCGCAAGGCAATGGATTTCGCAGATGCCAATGGTGCTCTCATCTCCTGCGACGTTAACTTCAGGTCAGCTCTGTGGGACAATGATGTGGCGATGCTGGCAGCTGGCCGTGAGGTGATCAGCCGTGCGGCTATTGTGAAAGTGAGTGAAGAGGAATTACAAAGCCTGAACGGCAACGACGAAATGGACGTCGCAGTGCACGCCTTGTGGCACGACCGGCTGAAATACCTGTCCGTCACACGCGGTGCAGCCGGTGCCAGACTCTATACGCCTGCTGGCATGTTTGAATGTGCAGGGTTCAAGGTAAATGCCGTTGACACCACGGGTGCGGGTGATGCCTATACAGCCTCCATACTTTCTGGCGTTCTCCAAGGCTTAAGCCCCGAAAGACTGGTTGATGCAGCATGTGCCGCTGGCAGTTTAGCGGCTTCCAAAAAAGGCGCGATGGAAAGCCTTCCGACCAGCGCGGAGCTTGCGGCATTTCACGAAAGCGCAAAGTAGCGAAGCTGCTCTTCAGTCCGCAAATGTTGGGTTTGGAATACAGATTGCAGAACCATTTTCCTCTACCACCAGTCGACGCATGCCCTTGGTGGCAATCTCGGCATAATCGTGCCCTGCGTCCTGGTTGCAGCACCAGACGAAGACCAGAGGTGTTTTTCCTGTGTTGACAGAACGATGCGCCCAATCCGGCGGTATGAACGCGCAAACACCCGGCTTCATTTCGACTTCGCGAGTCTTGCCGTCGCGTGACTGCAACAAGAGAATGCCTTGGCCCGATTGCGTGTAGTAGATCTCACCCCGGTCGGACCGGGCATGATAGTGACCACGTGTCATAAAATACTCATCACCGACGCGACCCGGCATCATCGTAGTGGTACCAAAGAAAATATCAGCACCTTCTGCACGGTATTCCACGACCTTATAGGTCAAAAGGTCGCCTTCTGCTGCCACCAAGTCATCTAACGCTCTCTCATCACGATAGACGCTTCGGAACTCGCTCAGTCGCTTTGTGTACTCACCAGTGCTCGGAGTAACAGCGCCAGTGAGCGCATCAATGCTAACGCCTTCGGGAAACATGATTCAGCCTTTCAGTTCGTGAAATTCAGCGCGGTATGGACGTGCCGTCGACGGCAGTTCACGTTTCAGGAATGCATTTTCATAGCGCAACTGCCGCAAGATGGTTGGCCACACCTCTTTGTAAGCCTGCCAAATCGATGTGTTGGCCGGGGGCAAGTCATGCTTGATGGCCTCATGCAGACGCGGCAAGGCATGAAACGGCACCATGGGAAACATATGATGTTCCACATGATAATTCATGTTCATGTTCAGGAAGTTGCTGATGGGGTTCATGTAGACCGTGCGCGTGTTCAAACGGTGGTCAAGTACGTTATCAGCAAGCCCCAAGTGCTGTAGATGACCCGTCAAAGCCACATGCCAGACGCCATAGAACCGGGGCAAACTGATGAGCACAATGGGCAGCCATGAGTTAAGGTAGAAGGAAAGCGCAATGGCTGCAGCATGCAAGAGCACATAGATGCGTGCCACCAGAAACACTTTTTTGTGCTCAGTCTCTGGGACAAAGCTCTGCTCATCAACGCTAAGTTTTCCAAACGCTTGCCAGACAATTGTCTTCAAGGACGAAAGCGGGTCCAGCCCGCCAACCATACTGAAGAAGAACCGCAGTAAATCAGGTGGGCGCATGATCGCGATTTCTGCGTCGCGGCCAACAATATATGTATCTGTATGGTGGCGGGCATGGCTCCAACGCCACGCTGCCGAATTGCGGATCTCCATGAAGCTGGCGATTTCATAAACGACATTATTCATCCATGGTGTCTTGAAGGCTGTGCCATGGCCACATTCATGCCAGCGTGCGTCACAGGCAGAACCATAGAGCACGCCATAAACCAGCAGGAACGGTACGCACCACCAGCTTCCCCAGAAGTGGATTGTGCCATAAGCTGCAAGCAGCATCGCTCCCAGCCATATCGCGGTGTTGATGAGTGCTGGAGCATCCGAACGCTGCATCAGTTCTTTCATGACATTGCGTGGCACATCCGAATGATACCATTCGGCAGAAGCCAATCCCTTCTCAACAGCCTCACGTGTGCTTGTCCCATCGAGACTATAGTCACGCGCCGTGCGAACCTCGTTGAGTTCAACAGTTGTCATTTGCTTCTCCTCGTGGTGCCAAGCTCATCAAACTCCCGTTACGCGCATGCCTTCCATGAAATGCCGTCTCAACAGGAGAAACAAAACAATGGCGGGCAAACTGGCAATCAACGCTGCTGTTAACGAGAGATTGGGGCCGGCGGTTGTATAACTGCCGTGAAATATCTGCAGTGAATTCATGATCGAGCGCACTTCCTCGCGGTTTCCAAGCACCGTTGAAAACAGCAGGTCGTTCCAAATCCAAGTGAATTGCAGAAGAAAGGTTGCTGTCATGGGGCCAATACAGTTCGGCAGGATGATGGACCAGAACACACGGAATTCGCTGGCCCCGTCCATACGGGCAGCTTCGTCCATTTCACGTGAGAGTCCATTGAGATAATTGCGCAAGACCAATACAGGAAATGGTATGCACACCGCAGTATAAAACAACAGCATGCCGAAATGCGTGTTGATGATGCCGACTTTCTGATATGCAAAAAACAATGGGATCAAATAGATTTGAAACGGGAAAATGGTTCCTGCGAAAATTAACATGAACCAGAAATTTTGGCGTTTGAAACTAATCCGCGTCAAACCATAGGCTGCCATCGCTGCAAAAAAAACGGCAAAGCCGGCACCAACGAGTCCATAAAGTGCGGAGTTGGCAAAGCCCGCACCCATTTTGGCCGTGTTCCAGGCAGATATCGCGTTATCTACAATTGGCGACATGCCTTCGGGTATAGACAGCGGGTTATTGGCGGTATACTCAGCATGGGTTTTGAAAACCGAAACAGCCATGTAGTAAAACGGCACAACCCAGATCAAGCTGATCAGGAGAGCGACAATTACACTTGGCCATTTCTTCTTTGTTGCTGCGCGCTCCTTGGCTTCAATGGCAGCAAAATCGATCTGGTGGGTTGCGAGTGCCATCGCGTTACCTCGTCATCCTGTCGACGCGGCTTTGCATCACCGTTTGAATCCATGTGACGCTGAACACGACAATACCAATAATGACTGCGATAGCAGAGCCAAATGCCCATGAGCCTTTTTGGAAGGACTCAAAATACATATAAACTGCAAGAGACAAAGTGCGCTGGCCCGGATATCCCACGCCCATCACCCAAAGAAGATCGAAGGTTGTGAAACCCGAAAGCACTGATAGAATCGTCACGACAACAAGTGTCGGCATCAGCAGCGGCAAGATGATATGCCAAAATGCCTGAGCGTTGGTTGCACCATCCACGCGGGCGGCTTCCAGCGGGTCTTTGGGAATAGCGCTCAAACCCAGCAAGACCAACACCATGACCAAGCCCACAGATTGCCACACAAACGTAGCAATGATGGCAGGCGTCACAGTGTTGTCCTGGTAGAGCCAGCCAATGTCAACAGGTTGTCCCATGACCAGTGCAAGCAGACTGTTGAGTACGCCGTGGGGGGCGTAGACATGAAACCAAATGACTGCAACCGCAGTGGGAGCTAATATGCGCGGCAGAAAAATGATGTTTTTGAAAACATTTCCGAATGCGACACCGCGCAAAAACACGGCAAGCCCAAATCCGATGGCCAAGGGAAATACAATCGACGCTGCAACCCAAATGGCAGTGTTATAGAACGCCGCATCAAAGTAAGGATTGCCAGGTAACCTGGCATAATTTGAGAAACCGGCAAATTCATCAAGGCCGGAAAACTTCTTCCATTTCGTGAAACTGAAATAAATGTTGTAGACCACTGGCATCAGCAAAAGGCCACAAACCAAAACAATGGCCGGACTCATAAAGGCAAAGGCTTTCCAGAAATTCCGTTTCATCGCACGATTTTCGACAGCTTTAACCTGATGCCAACCAATCCTCTCCATCAGCTGCAAGTCAGTTTCACGATGCGGAAAATGTGCCATTTCTTGGTCCGGGAAGAAGGGGTGGCCCCCGATGAGAGACCACCCGCAGTGATTTATTGCTTGTCAGCCCAATAGGCCGCGTTCAATTTCTGCGTATTGGTCATTACGCTTTCAGCAGTTTCCATGGTCGGCGTCAGCATGAAGCGGTTAAGCTCTGCAACCATCTCACCCTGAAGATCAGCAGGGACAGCCTCCCACCAGCGTGGGTACGATGCCGTCTTCATGGCAGCTACATCATCATTGATTTTCTTGACGATGACGTTGGGCGGGTTGGCTTTGGAGTTGCCAAGTGCGTTGCCCGATGCAGCGGCCCACACATTCGCGCCGTCAACAGACACAAAATATTTGAGCGCATTGACAACCTCTGGCTTGGCCATGCCCTTTTTTGAAAGCATGATAGGTCCACCTTCCAGAATGGTGGAAGACGGCAACGCCGGATCCATGTTGGGCATGATGAAAGCATCAAAGTCAGCACCAGGTTTCATGCCCGCTTTTTCGACCAGGCCAATGGCCCAGTCGCCAATCAGGTTCATGGATCCTTTGCCTTTGGCAAAGTCTGCAACTTCTTCAGTTGAACGTGGGTCGGAGAAATAGCCTTTGGCGTACCAGTCAGCCCAGATCTTGAATGCATTGCGCACGGGTTCGCTGTCATAGGCAACCTTTCCAGTGTGAAGGCCCATGTAAGCTTCAGGATTGGTGCGCAGCATAATCTCTTCAAACCAGATAAAGCCGCGCCAACCATCTTGTGTTGTTGCTACAAACGGTGTGATTCCGGCTGCCTTCAGTTTCTCGGCATTGGACACAAACTCAGCCCAGGTCTTTGGCTCGGATATGCCTGCCTTTGCGTAATCTGCCTTGTTGTAAAGTACGATCCAGCGCGACAGATGTAACGGCACGCCATAGACGTGATCGCCAACTTTGTAGAAGTCACGCACACCCTCCGAGAACTCGCCGCTCTTGATCATTTCGGCCCAGATATCGTCGAGCTCGGCAACAGCACCGGTTTTGATCAGCTCTTCGTAGACGCCGCCTGTCCACCAAGTGAATATGTCTGGAGGATCATTGGCAGCGACTGATGACTGCATGTAGGCTTTATATTGTTCCGGTGGTGAATAGGCATTCTGCTTCATGGGCACGCCGGTCGCTTTGGTGGCGGCATCACCAACTTTTTGCAAGGCTTCTGCCCAGAAAGCCTTGTCGTGAACAAGGGTGACTTCAGCAGCGTAAGCGCTGACAACACTTGCCGACATCAAACCTGCAAACGCCAGTGAAAGTAGTTTGGTCTTAAAGTTCATAACGTCCTCCCATTTTACTTTTTGTTTCAGGCAGCCCTTATGGACATGCCTGTATCTCCGTTGAAAAGATGCATTTTTTCAACGTTGAATCTGAATTTCATGATTTCGTCTTGAGCTATATGCCTTGGATTAGCCATGCGGCTGACGAATTCCGTTCCGGCAAAAGATGAGAACAACAGTGTTTCATTTCCCAGCATTTCGGTGAAACCAATTGCAGACTTGAAGTCTGACAGCTTTTTGCCATCTGCATTTCGTTCTTGCGGAACAATGTCCTCGGGTCTGAATCCGGCTACCAGTTTTTGCCCATCATCAAAACCTACACCAAAACGCGACTTTGAAATTGGAATCTTGAATCCATCGCCAACAAAGGTCGCAGTGCCTCGAGACACAGACGCACTTCCAGCAAAAAAGTTCATCTGTGGCGTACCAATAAACCCGGCGACGAATTGATTGGCCGGACTTTCGAAAATTTGCATCGGTGTGCCCGACTGTTCGATAACGCCGTCACGCATCACCACAATGACGTCTGCAAGCGTCATGGCTTCAACTTGATCATGGGTCACGTAGATTGTTGTGACTTGCAATCGCCTTTGCAGTTTCTTGATTTCAATACGCATCTGGTTGCGCAGCTTGGCATCAAGATTGGACAATGGCTCATCAAAGAGAAAAACTTTTGGTTCTCTGACAATGGCCCGGCCCATGGCCACACGCTGTCGTTGTCCACCAGAAAGTTGAGCAGGCTTGCGATCCAGGTAGGGCTCAATCTCCAGCAAACTTACTGCTTTGTTTATCCGGTTGGCGATCTGGTCAGGGGGCAGTTTTTCGAGTTTGAGCGAGAATTCCAGATTCTGCCGAACTGTCTTATGAGGGTACAGCGCATAGGATTGGAACACCATCGCGACACCGCGCTCCCGTGATGGTGTGTCATTGACGATTTTGCCATCGAGCCTCATCTCGCCATGGGAGATAATCTCAAGCCCCGCAATCATGCGCAACATGGTTGATTTCCCACAACCTGATGGACCGACGAATACAGTGAAGGACTTGTCGGGAATCTCTAGGTCAACACCGCGGACAGCGATGTGATGGCCGTACACTTTTACAATGTCTTTCAGACCAACAGTAGCCATGGTTTCCCATTCTCCCAGACGCATATTACGTAACCTCCGAAAAATAAGTAGCCCTTCCAAGTGGTCTGACAACGAATCGTTCATTGTCTTTCAAAAATGTTCAGACTGCTCTAAGCATTGAACTGGCGATTGGCAGGAACGGCTCCAATGAAAAGACCAACAGCAACAGATTTGGCCAAGGCCGCAGGCGTTGGTATTTCGACAATTGATCGTGTGCTCAATGGTCGGGCCCGTGTCAGACCCGGCACAGCGCGACAGGTCTTGGAGGCTGCCGAAAAGATTGGTTTCTATGCTGAAGGAACCATTCGCGCCCGCGTCGTTGAAGGCAAGCCAACTTGCCATCTTGGATTTCTCCTGCTGCAGAAGGACAATCGGTTCTATGATAATCTGGCCCACGAACTGCGAGCGGCAGCGATCGCATTTGATGCAGCGAAGGTGTCGGTTGAACTCGACTATTTGACCGATCTCACGCCTGAAGTTGTTGCCGCAAAAATTGTTGCAATCGGAAAACGAGCGAAAGTGGTTGGCGTGGTGGCGACACAACATCCAGTTATCGCCCGCGCCATTGAACATCTGCGCGAAAAAGGTGTTCCGACCTTTGCGCTGCTCAGCGAAGTGTCCGCACAATGCAGTGTTGGCTATATCGGATGTGACAACTGGAAAATGGGAAGAACGGCTGGTTGGGCTATCTCAACGATTTGTAGAAAGCCGGGCAAAATTGCAATCTTTGTTGGCAATCATCGCTATCGTTGTCAGGAACTGAACGAAATTGCCTTCCGAGCTTACCTGCGAGAACATGCGCCGGACTTTGAAATCCTCGAGCCCCGCAGCACGTGGGAAGACAATGATGTTGCTGAAAAACTGACTCATGAATTGCTAACCAGCGTACCAGATCTTGCTGGGTTGTATGTGGCCGGCGGCGGGCTTGATGGTGTCGTGAAAGCACTGCGGGAGACCCGGAGAAGACAGGATCTCGTGACGGTTGGTTATCAAAATACCGAAAAAACGCGAAGCGCCTTGACTGACGGTGTGTTGTCGTTCGTCATTTCCAATCCTGTCAAAGCAATTGCTCGCGAAGCTGTCTTCGCCATGACGAGTGCTATTGCCCATGGGCCCGATAATCTGCTGCCATCAATTGCAGTACCCATGGATGTCTTGACGCCTGAGAATGTCTGACAACTATCGTTCACCGATCTTGAGACTATATCTTTGTTGACAGATTGGGTTCGAGCGATAGTCTAAAACAAGGTCAAACGTTTCCATAGCCCATTGAGGTTCCGCTGATGCCACAGTCTCTTCTGGTCTTTCAATCCTTGTGGGCAATGGAGCGGCGGCAGCCAGATGGCTTAGAACTATCGCTCGACGAGAAACTCGAAAAAATCATTGCTGCTGGATTTGACGGGGTTTCTGCCGAATGGGGCAATCGGCAGCAAGCACAACACATAACATCTGTACTCAAGCCACGCGGCCTCACGGCTGAGGGAGTCTGCTTCCCCAAGACAGTCGATGAACTGAAACCAATTTTGGAGATTGGCGCTGAGACAGGCCTGCAACACCTTAACTTACAACCAAATGCACGACCGCGAACTGTTAGGGAGTGTATTCCCCTGCTTGAGGGGTGGGCCAGGCTTTCTGAACAGGTTGATTTCCCGGTCTACATCGAAACCCATCGTGACCGTATGACAACCGATCTCTATTTTATCCTTGATCTGCTTGACCAGTTGCCAAATATGAAATTTCTCGCTGATCTCTCGCACTTTTTTGTTGGGCGTGAGTTTTCGGAACCGGTGACCGAAGATAATCATCAGCTGATAGAACGCATTCTCGACAACGCATGGGCCATGCACGGACGTATCGCAAGCCGAGAGCAGGTTCAGATTGAAATTCAGTTTCCGCAACACAAGAAGAATGTCGACCTTTTCAAGCGCTGGTGGCGTTATGGTATTGAGAGTTGGCGCAAGCGCGCAGGTGCAAATGCCAAATTTGTATTTACGTGTGAACTCGGCCCGCAACCCTACGCAATTTCAGGACCGGACGGCAAAGACCTGAGCGACCGTTGGGAGGACAGCCTGGTGCTGCGGGAGATCATCAAGGACGTTTGGAGCAGTTAGCGATACGCAACTTGTCACCGGCGTATCGTTTTTCGATGGCTGCTTTGGGTCAATCACGTCAATTGCGCCGAGTTT
>JANNNG010000214.1:0-4652 GCA_031398425.1 Hyphomicrobiales bacterium
GTTGCTGTTGTTAAGCGCCTGCGGATCGAGCGCTTCATTTGCGTTGAGGGCAGCCACCGCAATAAAGCGTGACTTTGCATGATATTCAGAAATCGCGGCATGAATGTCACGACCTTGGATGCCGGGCAGGTGCAGCGGTACGGTCGTCAACATGCCTTGAGCAAAATTTCCGACAACCGGTTGAAACAAGACATCATGCGTCAGCCCAGTATAGTGTTTCATTTCCGGCAGGTGCTTGTGATTGAGTGCGAGGGCATAGGGTGCGAAATGCGATGCCGTCTCACCCTTGGATGCATAGTCTTCGATCATCTTGCGGCCACCACCGGAATAGCCCGAGACACCACTGTAACTGAGCGGCGTTTCGCTATCAAGCAATCCAGCGCTGATCAAAGGCTTCACCAATGCAATCAAACCCTGCGGCCAGCAGCCGGGATTGGCCACGCGGGCGGCATTGGCAATGCGGTCGGCGTGGCTTTCATCCAGTTCAGGAAATCCATAGGCCCAGTGGGGGTTGATGCGAAAAGCCGTCGAGGCGTCAATGACGCGGGTTTTCGAGCCTGCGTCTATCAGCGCCACGGCCTCGATGGCCGCGTCATCCGGCAGGCAGAGAATGGCCACACCAACGCTGTTCAGCAATTCGCGCCTTGCTGCAGGATCCTTGCGCCGCGCGGGATCAATGGAAACAAGCTCCAGATCGGTCCGGGCTTTCAAGCGGTCACGGATTTGCAACCCGGTGGTACCTGCTTCGCCGTCGATGAATATTGTTGGTTTGATCGCCATGCTGGCGGCCTTCTAGACCGGGTCCCGACCGCTTTCAACATGAACCCGACATAAATGGCTGCCTCATGCTCTGTTCAAAGCCTCTCCCCTATCAACATTGCATAGAAAGTGCCTGCCCAACAAATTCAACCCCAAGGAATTGTATCATGAAAAAGATCCTCATTGCCCTTGCCGCCATAACAGCTCTGGTCGCAGGCGCTTCTGCTGCCGAAGCCACCGGTCGCTACAACCGTCATTACGGCAATCACCACTACAAAAATTACAGCTTCAAGAGCCAAAAAAACTACAGCCATGGCTACTACAATCGTGGTTACAACAATTTCCGCTACAACAATTTCCGCCACAACAACTATGTCTATCGCAATCCTGGCTACAGCAACCATGGCTACTACAACTACCTTTCTGAGCCGGTGTATTCCTATAACGAACCGGAATGCGGCTACGTCAGAGTGAAGAAGGTGTTCTGGCATGACGGTTACAAGTATGTGAAATTCGTGACCAAGCAGGTGTGCGACAGCTACGGCTACTGAGCGTTTACGACTCCCACCACAATTGCGAACCGCCCGTGTTAACCCACACGGGCGGTTTTTTGTTGTTTTCGCTTGCGAAATTCGTCGCAATGTGAACACAATGTTAACATGGACCTCAGGATCGGTTCAGGGGGCTTCTTCTATACCTACACCATCGAACGAAACGACCTAGACCCAACCAAACCAAACCCTGAAAGGACTAAGACCATGAAGAAGATTTTGATCGCCATCGCCGCTGTATCCGCCATCGGAGCCGGTGCCACTGCCGCCCAGGCCAAGACATACTTCAACCTCTATCTCGATGCACCGAGCTATGTGCAGCCCGTCGGCTATTACACCTATGACTGCTTCTGGAAAAAAGTGCGTGTGGTGACCTACGACAGCTACGGCTATGAAGTCATCCGCTGGAAGAAGAAGAAGATCTGCAAGAAGATCTATCACAAGGGCTACAACAGCTATTGATCCCTGCTGAACGCAACAAGGAGCCGCCCCGGGTGTTCGACCCGGGCGGCTTTTTCATGTTTGGCAATGTGCTGCCTATTCGCAGAAGAACAAGCAGGCCTTGGCCCCTTGGTCACTCATGGCCTGCATGGTGGTAAAGGCGGCGAGTGCGCCTGTTACAGTTGTCACAAAAACCAGCGCCAAAAGCACGCGGCGCAAAAAGGCGGCATCCGCCTTGACAGTCGTATTCACTTGATTAACCCCCCAACGCCAACACACCGGCAGCCCCCGCTGCCTGATTCATGTCTAGCGCTTGAGCTGTGTCTTTAACGTAAAGAAAACGCTAATCAACTGTTAATGCGCAGCATGGTTGATGCTGACCTTTATTGTGATCGGATATCGACAAAGCGGCCTGCCAGTGCTGCTGCTGCCGCCATTTGTGGCGACACGAGGTGCGTGCGGCCCTTGTAGCCTTGGCGTCCCTCGAAATTCCGATTCGACGTCGATGCCGCGCGCTGGCCGGGCTTCAACTGGTCGGGGTTCATGGCAAGGCACATGGAACAACCGGGTTCGCGCCACTCAAAGCCTGCATCGATAAAGATTTTGTGTAGCCCCTCGGCTTCCGCCATTTCTTTCACAAGGCCCGAACCGGGGACAATCATTGCATAGTCGAGATTGGCAGAAATCTTTTTGCCGCGCACCACCTCGGCCACGGCGCGCATGTCTTCAATGCGACCATTGGTGCAGGATCCGATCCAGATCACGTCAAGCGGAATATCGGTGATCTTCTGCCCGGCTGACAGGCCCATGTACTCCAATGCGCGAATCTTGGATTGGCGCTTGCCTTCATCGACAATCAAGGCCGGGTCGGGCACAGCGCCGGACACCGATACCACGTCTTCCGGTGACGTACCCCAGCTCACAATGGGTGGCAGGTTTGCAGCGTCGAGTGTCACGATGCGATCAAATTGCGCGCCCTCATCGGTGACCAGCGTATCCCAATAGCGGCGTGCCTTGTCCCACTGCTCGCCTTTCGGCGCTTTCGGCTTGCCATGCAAGAACGCATAAGCCTTTTCATCGGGTGCCACCATGCCAGCTCGCGCACCGCCTTCAATCGTCATGTTGCAGACTGTCATGCGGCCTTCCATGGAAAGATCGCGCATGGCTTCGCCCGCAAATTCGATGACATGGCCCGTGCCACCCGCCGTGCCGATATCGCCGATGATCGCGAGAATGATGTCTTTCGCGGTGGAATGCCTGGCCAGCTTGCCATGCACTTCCACTTTCATGTTCTTCGCTTTCTTCTGGATCAATGTCTGTGTGGCCAGAACATGTTCCACTTCCGAGGTGCCAATGCCATGGGCCAGCGCACCAAAGGCACCATGTGTGGACGTGTGGCTGTCGCCACAGACAATCGTGGTGCCAGGAAGCGTGAAACCCTGTTCAGGCCCGACTACGTGCACAATGCCTTGCCGCTTGTCGAGTTCATTGAAATATTCGATGCCGAATTCCTTCGCATTGTTGGCCAGCGCCTCGACCTGAATGCGCGACTCTTCCTCGGCAATGCCCTTCGAACGATCCGTGGTCGGTACGTTGTGGTCCACCACTGCGAGCGTCTTCTCCGGATGCCGCACCTTGCGACCCGTCATGCGCAGGCCTTCAAAAGCCTGGGGAGACGTCACCTCATGCACAAGATGCCGGTCGATGTAGAGAAGACACGTGCCATCCTCAGCCTGATGGGCAACATGGTCATCCCAGATCTTGTCATAGAGGGTGCGGGGTTGGGGCATGGCGATATCCTGAAGGGGGCCAGAGTTTGGCGGCTATGTATGGGTTTTGGCAACGCAAGTCAAAAGGCGTGGGTCGCATTTCTTCACAATCTCATGCAGCGTCAATTCATGCAGCGTCAATTAATGTGCGAATCTCAAACCTCTGCCCCAGCTTGAACGCAACCCGCACCAAACGGTCCAGAGTAAATCGCGCAAGGTCAGCATTGCGGATACGTTGAATATCGGCAGGGTCGCAGTCAGCCACTTTGGCGGCAGCACGAACTGTGAGCTTTCGCCGGTTCAGCGTGCCGATGATTTCAGCCGCTACTTGCGCTTTCATTTTCTTTGTATCGGCGTCGGCATCACCAAAATCAGCAAATACATTTCCGCTACCATATACGACTTCGATGTCATCACTCATTTGAACAACTCCTTGAGACGTCGGATTCGGGTATGGATCAAATCAATATCGTGCTTCGGTGTTTTGATGCCTTGCGTGGATTTTTTCTGGAAAACGTGCAGCACCCAGATGTCATCATCCAGTTTCACCGCGTAGACGCAACGAAATGCGTCACCACGATAAGGAATTGCAATTTCAAAAACTCCTGTATCAAAACCCTTCATCGGCCTGGCAGTGTCTGGCATTTCGCCAAAAGCTGCGATTTGAAGTGCTGACTTGATCTACTCTTGTACGGGCTGCGAAAAGTCGCGGAAGTTTTTTGCTGCGGCTTTTATCCACGAAACGTTGCGCATGTTCATTTGTTGGCATAAAAACCAACAGAATGCAAGAGTGATTGTATCCATGACAATTTTTGAATTGTGGGTAGCAGCGTCGCCCTGTAGCCAGCCCCCATGCGCCCCATCCATATTCTGCTTGGCATCATCACCACCGCCATTTGGGGTTTCAACTTTGTTGTGTTGAAAGTGGCGCTGGTGGATATTCCGCCGCTGTTGCTCACGGCTCTGCGGTTCTTGTTTGCCTGCCTGCCTACCCGTGTTGTTTCTACCTAAGCCTCCGGGCATGCAGTCCAAACATCTGCTGATCGTGGGTCTCACGGCGTTTCTGGGGCAGTACATCTTTCTATTTGTGGCCATGAAACTGGGCATGCCGGCGGGGCTTTCGTCGGTCACC
>JANNNG010000263.1:0-26845 GCA_031398425.1 Hyphomicrobiales bacterium
AGCCACCATTGCCACATCGCTGGAAGCGGTGCGCGTTCTCGCACGAGAACCTGAACGACGGGACAGTATTCGCGCAAACTCCGACCGGCTGTTCAATGGTTTCAAGGCACTGGGTTTTGAAATGGGCTGCGATGCGGTGAGTCCGGTCATTGCAGTCAAATGCAGGGATGAAATCTCCACCATCCAAATGTGGAATGCAATCCTTGACGCGGGCGTCTATGTCAACATCGCCCTGCCACCGGGCACACCAAACCGTCTGTGCCTGTTGCGCTGTTCGGTTTCTGCCGCGCACACGTTTGATGATATCGACAAGATCATCGAAGTGTTCGGCCAGGTGGTCAAAGGCTGATTACTTCAGTGCGCCAGTCTTCAGCAGCCTTGGCAGCAACATGATCGAGGCCAGGACGGAGTGGCGGCGTTGCCAGTCCGTGACCTCGATTTTCACACCAGAATGCCTTTCAATTTTCCACGCAGCATAGTCAGCGCCGCCTTGAAATGTGAAGGCCGCCTTAAGCAAGCGTAACACTGACAACACCTTTCCTTGCCACCGCCTTTTCGACCAAGTGCGCGCCGAAACTTCGGTTGTCGTTGCCAGACTTGCAATGGTTTCGAAGTGCTCTGCCTGCATGTCCACTATCAGTTTTGCGCGGGAATTATCTTCGGGTCGCAATTCCGTGGCATAGGTATTTTCAAACAGTGTCTGCCATTGCATCCGAACGTCGGCTGCGGGAGCGAGTTGTCTGGCATGAGCACAAGCGGTGTTCATGGCGCGGGCGAGTAATTTGAAAACGCGTTGTTCAGCGATCACATCTGTTCGCCACACTAGTCGTATGGGTTGGGCAAATCGCACCCAGAAATAAGGGTTTGTTGTGCTGCCCTTTAGTTTGCTGGCGAGCTGTTCGATGGGCAGTACCGCATATTTTGCACGATATGATGTGCCCCCAATCAACTTTTCAATGTAGTAAACATTGGGTGGAACCCAGCGGCACAGTTGACGCGACAGAGAGTTGCTGGACACGCTGCTTGAACCTTGCGTCAGCACGTAAAAATCAATCAGTGTGTTTTCAGGCGCTGCGTCGCGCAAGGCAGAGCCATAGGCAAGCACAGCGCTTGCCGGCTGATGCAATGCTGCAATGGCTTCCGACATCTCCGTGATGGCCGGGTGCACAGGCTTTTCGGCAGTGGCTTTTGCAAAAGCTTCGAGTGCGCTGATCATGACACGATGTAATCAAACTGCCGGCCTGCTTCAAGGCGCAGAGGTTCGTCCGTGGGCGGATCATAGGATTCGCCGTCAACCACAAAGGATGTCGGACATGTGACTTCGCAGAACTGACATGCGGTGCTGGTTGCACCTTGGGGTATGTTGCGGGTTTCGCTGCCGTAGAGCACGGGCCAGATCCAGCGTGGAATGCTGGGCGCAGGATAGGGGATGGTTGTCGTGCGCAAAGGTGCCGAAGCCCCGCCCCAGAACGGTGTCGCTCCCAGGATGAGTTTCTTCAGCGTGGTTGCCAACATCAACACGTGCTGGCCATCACAGCGTTTTTGCCCGTCGGTCACCAAGGTGATCGGATAGGGGCGGTCAAAACGATGGGGGTCATTCGGATTGGGTGATAGGAACAGGCTTTTTGACAGCACGCTGGCCAGTGTTGCAAAGGTCGCCCATTGCCCGCCCACACCGTTGTCGTTGAAGGCGACTTGACAATAGCGTGTGGCTTCAGCCACGGCACCGGTGCCGAAAAACATGCCGTGCAGCGGGCCACGTGATTTGGGGTTCACGACACGGACAGTATGTCGGCCACGAATTTCGCGTGCTTGCGGGTCAGTAATGAATGCGGTTTGTTCCGTGATGGATTTGCGGCGGAAGCCAAGATCAGCCGCTGTCATGTTAGTGGTGCCATGCGGCAACAGGCACAGTCGCGGTGCGTTTTTGAAGTGCCCGCTTTCGGCAATCCATGTCTGGATGAACTGGATTGTGCCATCGCCGGAACTGATGAAGAGATCGGACACTTCGTGTGCCGCAAACCGGGCCAGCGACAATTCCACCTCAGCGAAGTTTTGCAACACCACAACGTCAGTGTCGCCTCGCTTTTGCTGAAGTGCTTGCGCCAAGGCCAGGCCCTTGCCACGCCCGCGACCTGCTTTCGGATTGATGATGACGCCGACCCTGCTCAAGCTTTCGTCATCCATGATTGCAGCGAGCCAGTTGCTTTCTTTGCTGAGAAGGCCTGCAGCAATTGTATGCCGTGCAACAGCAAGCAAATGGCCGTCCATGCAGCCACGGCCAGCAAGCCCCAATCGGGTCGCCCGAAAAGCGTGGCCAAGGTGAGCAAAATCAGATTGGGATTTCGTCTTGCCGTGATCTGCCGGAACAGCGTATCGATGTTGCGCCAGATGTGAATTTCAAGACCCAACCATTTGATCGCCGCACCTTCCATCAAGCGCTGAATGATGTAGCCGCCGAGTATGACGGCAATCGTCCACCAGAAGAGTTGATTGCTCCAGCTAATTCCCCAGTTGATGAGGCCATAGGCCCAGGCGATGTACCAGAATGGTGGATGCACAAGGTCTATGCCGTGATCAAACACATCGCCCCACTTTGATGACGTCAGGGTGGTGCGCGCCAATTTGCCATCCACCGTATCCAGAAACGTCATGGCCCAGGCGGCGGCAAGGCCCAACACATAGTAGCCGTAGAGAAACAAAAAGAATGCGGCCACGGTCATAATGGCGCCGACAGTCGTCACCATGTTGGGCGTCACACCGCGTGGAGCCAGCCAGCGTGTGACGTGAAAAGCGGGAACCGGCCACACATGTTTTGTCACGATGTCAGTGGCACCCTTGTAGGTGCCCATGAACATGCGCCATTCAACGGCAGCCTGGTTGTCATTGGACAAGGGAAGGGCATAGGGTGTTTCGCGCTTGCGCAAGGCGGACCAGAAATTGGCATCCATGTCTGAAGGGGCCCGCATCAGCAGGCCCGGTCGTTGCAACGTCTCACCGGATTGAATTGCGGCGATCACGGCAGGAACATCAGCAGAGCGCACGTGGGCTGCGAGAATTTTACTGTCAGTTTCTTTTTCTGATGTGAGCACCAGATTGGGGCGCTTGATCAGTGCTGCGATCAAGGGTTGATCAAGCACACCATTGGCGTTGACCAGTATCGTCGGGCCGTGGTGCGATGCCAACTGGTCCATTGAAACTTCCCTGGTCAGTCCCGCGCGACAAAATTGCTCTCGAATGCGTTCGGGAACCGTTCGGCCAAAAATCTGGCGTGAAGTGCCGCCAACCACACAGAGTGCTGGAGCAAAATCCGTTAGCGGTGGAACCACTGGAACCGCCGTTGCAACAGCTTCAACGGGGGTTGATCCTGTCTTCTTCCTTATTGTTTTTTTGCGGAGAGCCACTCTCTTGTTCCAACCCTAAACCCGTTCTGATCGGCTCAGCAGATACAGTGCCACGCAAGCAAAAACCAGCACAGGCAGCCACGCCGCCAGCCACGGGAAAACAATGCCCAATTCACCCACTGACATGGCGATACCATCCAGAATGAAAAATGAAAAACCCATGCCAACGCCCAAGGCAAACAATACGCCCAAGCCACCGCCCCGGCGGAACCGTGTGGCCAAGGGAATGACAAGAGCCAGCATGATGAAGCTCACAAAAACCAGGGAAACGCGCTTGTGCCACCAGGCCTGATAGACGTAGGCTGGCCGGATGCCGAAGCCATTGTTGGCTATGAAATACGACAGATCACCAAGCGTCATTTCCTCAGGATCACCGGAGCGCGAGCCTGATTGTGCAGCCTTCATGTTGCCGTTGTAGATGAGCTGGGTGGAGCGTTGCGGTGGGGATGTGTCGCGACCATAGACAACCGCGTTTTGCAAGCTCCAGCCCTGGCTCACGCGGGCAGCGGATTGCGCATAAATCTGCTGCAGCAGAATGCCTGTTGCATCCCGGCGAAAAATTGTGACGTCAGTCAGGCGCGTCGCATCGCGATTGGCGCTTGCGGCCCGCATGATGTCATTGCCCGAGCGCAGCCATATGGGATCGCGCTCACCGATCTTGAGTTTCTTTTCGCCGTAGTCGGCAATACCCCAGCTTCTGAGAGTGGGTGCTGCAGCAGGCACAAGTCTGTCCACGAGAGTGAAGTGCATCAGGCCAATCAGCAGGGTCAAGGGGGTCAGGACTGCAATCAGTTTCAATGGCGAAAAGCCAATGGACCAGATGGCAGTGATCTCGTTGCGATAGCTGAGTTCAGTGATTGTGAGCAGCAGAGACAAAAGCAGGCTGATGGGCAGGAAGGTGGCTATTGTGCCAGGTGCCCGGAACGCGATGTACTTGCTGATCATGCCAAGACCACCTTCGTCCACATCGAGAATTTCCTTGGCATAGGCCACCACTTCAAGCGTCAGCACAAACAAAGTGAGACCCAAGAGAATGGGCAGGAAGCGCATGAGAATCATACGACTGATCATGCGGGCGATGCGGTTCATGGTGCGGCGCCTACGAACCGCTTGCGCAAAATGCCAAAGACGCGCGACATCCAATCACTGATTGGCAGAAACACATTATCCAGCCCGTCGCCCGCGATACTGAAGCTCGCCCGCCAAAACCGCCATATGGCGAAGGCGGTCAAGAGTGCCATCGGAAGCCACATCGATACCCACGGCGAGAATGTTCCAAGCTTTGCCGCAAGCGCTCCTTGCTCCAGAATTTCATGGAAACCGACGAGCAAAGCCAGTGCGATTGCCATGCGATAGGCACGCGGACTGCGGGCATGGCCGATGGCAAAAGGTATTGCAAGCACAGGCAAGATCAACATGGCGATGATGTTGATGATGCGGCGGTGAAACTCGGCACGCATGGCGGATAAGGTTGTTGATGCTGGCGGGTTATCCATCGACGCATAGATTTCTGGCAGTGTCATTTCCCGCTCATCCTGGCCGCGTGGGCGGAACAGGTCTTTGGATACTTTGCCCAAAGGTGTGTCGGTCTGTTGAAATTGCGCGACACTGGATGGCACCGCTTCACCGTTGCTTGAAAGAGTGGGCCAGCGTTCCACCAGCAAGCGGTGTCCGTCATTGAGGCGCAGCACCGGGCGGTTTTGGCCTGGTACGGTGATCAATTTGCCGGATGACGATGTCAGCGTTTCAGAGCCGCCGGGCCCCTTATAGTCGAAGACAAAGATGCGTTCAAAACTGTTGTCGCTGCGGTTCAGCTTGTCGAGAATGAAGGTGCGACTGCCGGACTGCATGAATACGCCTTCTTCCGCGAGATAGAACGCATCCACATTGGCCACGTCAAACAGTACCGAGCGATAGGCATAGCGCGTCTGCGGTTGAATCCAGCCGAACATGGCAAGCGATGCAATGCTGAAAACAAGGGCCATCAAAACTGCAGGACGCAACAAACGATGAAGACCTATGCCTGCGGCCATCATGCCATCAATCTCATGATTTTTCGACAGCGTATTGAAGCCGAACAACAGACCGAGAAACAAAGCCGCCGGGATTGCCGTGCCCAGGTAATGCGGCACGAGGTAGGCCAGCAATTCAAACACAACGCCGAAGGAGTTTTTCTTTCCCAGGGTCACGTCGAGCAGGCGTACCAAGCGTTCGGCCAACAGCACAAGCAGGCCAATGCCAAGGCTGGCCAATAGCGGCGTTGAAATCTGCCGCAACACATATCTGTCAATCACCGTCAGCAACACGCCAAGCCCTTGAACGTCTGAATGGGTTGGGGATTATACAACTTGGGCAAAGGCGTCCAGCAATGAAGCGTGCAGTGACTGCCGTGTTGATTCGATGAGAGTTGGCGCTGATTTCAGATCGGCAATGCCTGGCCAGCCGGAATCTGGGAAGACGGTTGTGTCAAACATCTGGGTTTTGGCATATCGCGGCAAGACATGAAAATGCACATGCGGATCTACCATCATCAACGCCATGTAATTGATTTTGTCATAGGGGCGGAAAGTCATCAGGGCCTGTTCCAACGTTGTGGTGCAGGTGTGCAATTCGGTGTGGGCTTCGCGAGGTAGTGTTCCCAAGGATGTGGCGTGGTGCTTTGATGCCAGAACCAGCGCTCCCAAGGTTACCTGTTGCGGGCGCAGGAGAATGCACCAGTGTTCAAAGTCTTTCAGCAGGCTGTGCGGGTAACCAAATTTTTCGAGTGTGGCATGCATGGTCAGCGTTTCAGCGATCATGGTGGCAAAAGCGTGACTGTGGCCTGTGGCTCAAAACTGGCGGCTGCACGGTTCCAGCGATGCGGTGTCATGTCGGTCGTCCAGCGGCCCTGCAAGCGGCGAACGTGATAGAGATTCCACGCTGCGGCTTCATGCAAGAGGTTGCCTTCGGCTGACGCCGACGGCACACCCACAACGGGAATGACAGCGTTATTCGTTGCAAGCCAATTCAGCATCGACACATGGTTATGGCCATGCAGCACAAGTTCACAGCCTTCCTCTGAAAGTACGGCCTGCAATTCTGCTGCATCCGTCAGGGCCTTGCGCTTCGCCGCAAGCCCCGGTAACGGCGGATGGTGGATCAGCACCACACGGTAAAACCCCTGTTGGCCCAGTGTATTCAGAATGTTGCGCAGATCACGAAGCTGCTCCTTGCCCAGCGTGCCCGACGCGAGGTGATAGTCCTGCGGCTGGCCCGTGTTCAATCCGATCAAGGCCATGGTGCGCCGCATACGCACGAAGGGAAATGGCTTCTGGCCCTGCATTTCTGACGGACGATCCGAACTCATCCAGGCCGCAAAGTGTCCGAGGCCCTTTGCCCAGGGTACGGGCACATAGGTGTCGTGATTTCCTGGCACAAAGGTCAGGTCATTCGCTGGTCCAAAGCGGGCCATCCATTCTGCTGCGTTGGGAAATTCATTCCAGGCCGCCACATTTACCAGATCACCTGTCAAGGCGATGTGATTGGGCTTTGCCGCGATGATGCTGTTTTGAATGGCGTTCGCCACGCTCAACAAATGCAGCGGTTTCCGATTGAGAAACCATGAGAAACCGCCGACCATGCGTTTTCCACTGAAATTACTGAGCAACATGCGCTTTCGAAGGTAGGCAAGGTGCACGTCAGAAAGATGGGCGAGCGTGAATGACAGGAATTTCAGCTTTCGTTGACTTTGGGGGAATCGGGTGCGAATGAACCTCCAATTTAGTCGGACCCTCATGACGGATTCAAGTATTGTGCGTGTGATCATTCTTGCAGCAGGCCAGGGCAAGCGCCTGTTGCCCTTGACCTCAGATGTGCCAAAGGCGCTTCTGGATATCGGCGGAAAGACTTTGATTGAACGGCAGATCGAAGCCTTTGCTGCCAATGGCCTCAAGGACTTTGTTGTGGTAACGGGTTATGCTGCCGAAAAGATGGAGCAGGCGCTGGACGTAATAGGCGCAAAGCTCAACGTCACGATCATCACGGTGTTCAATCCTTTCTTTGGGGTTGCGGACAATCTCGCGAGTTGCTGGTTGTTGCGATATCACATGGAGCGGGATTTTATTCAGGTAAACGGTGACAATGTGTTCCAGGGTGATCTGGTGGCGCGGTTGCTGGAACCAGCGACACATGCAATCAGTGTGGCGATCAACCGCAAGGACACGTTCGACGCTGACGACATGAAGGTGATGCTGGATGGTGCGCGTCTGACCGAAGTGGGGAAAAACCTGCCGCTGGACACTGTTGATGCGGAAGCCATCGGCTTTTACATTTTCCGGGGTGACGGCGTTGCTCACTATGTCGAGGAACTGGAAACTGCCATGCGCGACCCCCAGGGTCTGAAACGCTGGTTTCCTTCGGCGATTGGTTCGCTGGCAAAGAGAGTTCCCATCGGTGTGGTAGAAACCACGGGGTTGCGCTGGAGCGAAGTTGATTTTCCCGTGGACCTGCAACAGGCGAGGGCGCTGGTATCAGGCTGGGATTAAACGCTTCAGCAAAATCGCTTCCGCCAATGCATGATCGGCAGGCTTGTCAACATCAATGGCGGCCTCTGCAAAAGGCATGAATACAGGCTTGACGATAATACCGAGCTGACGTGAGATATGCCCGAACGCACGTTCGGGCGTGAGCAGGCCCAAGGCGAACAGCAGAATGGGCTTAGCTCCAAATGCGCCCACCAGTTTCCATGGCTGCTTGCGATCACGCTCCAGGTCCTGCCAGCGCCGCAGAAGTTTTATACCGGCGCGTGTCCGCACGACAAACAGATTGCAGCCTGACACGCGCGTTCCGCCCAGATTGTAATAGGTGCGTTTGGTTTCAGGATAAGCTGCATTGATGGTCTTGAAGGTGGCAAGGCCTACCAGCACATCGGCATCTGATGCCTGAGCTTCTCGCAGCATGTGATTGATCATGGTTGACGTGAGCAGCGGATGATCGCCCGTGGTGATGAGTACCGGAAAGCTGTTGATATGCTCGATGGCAGCAATGGCTGACGCGGGTGCGGAGTTTTCCGCAGCGATGACTTCAACATCCGCTGTAGCGACAACAGCAGTCAGATCGTCGATGACTGTGACGTAAGGGTTTTTGACAGGCGTGCCGCGCAGGGCATCCAGCACCCAGTGCAACATCGGCTTTCCTGCGATGGCGATATTGCATTTGTGGGCCACGCCAAAGGCTTTTGCCATTGGGTCATCAGGCCCGCGCCCAGCGGCCAGAATGATGCACCGCCAGTCGCTCACAGGGCCTTCTCGTAAATGCGGTAGGTTTTGTAGGGAACGCCTCCAAAGGCTTCGATGAGCTTGCGCACGGGATAATTGTCTTCGAGTATCCAAGACAGTTCTGCCGTCTTGCCACCGCGTGCCACGTGATAACTGCGGGCTGCATCAATGACCAGGGTGGACAGGGATGACCCTACCGGTGTGCCATGGAACTTCCGCCGCACACCCATCAGCGGCATGCGGAAGGAGCTTGGTTTCTTCTTGATGATGTGACCCAGCAATTTCACCCAGTTAAACGGCAGCACCTTGCCCTGCATGCCTTTGATCCAGTCATTCAGGTTCGGCAGTGTCACAACAAAGGCCGCAGGCTCGCCCTTGTAGCTTGCGATATAGCCATAATTCCCGGTGACCAGAAGCTTGAGGTCCTTGCCTAGCTTGTCCAGTTCCGCTGCTGTCCATGGCACGAAACCCCAGTTCGCTGACCAGGCATCGTTGAAGATATCCATGATCAAACGGATTTCAGTTTTCATCTCCGCCATCCTGATGGGTCGCATGGTGAAATCACCAGACGCCAACGCACGCTTCTGCACGCGTTGCAGAATGGCCGGCAGGGGCGGGCCAAGATCATAATGATAGGCGATCACGTCCTTCGCCTTCGCAAATCCCAGCTGTTCCATACGTCCGGCATAGTAAGGTTTGCCGTGGCCCATCATCATGTTGGGGGGCGTATCAAACCCATCAACCAACAACCCCATCTCATCGTTGATGGAAAAACTGAACGGCCCGATCATGCCGCTGCGCCCCTTTGCCTTCAACCAATCGCCCGCCGCTGCGGTCAATGCCGCAAACACTTCAGGCTCATCCAACGCATCAAGGAAACCGAACATCCCCTTATTATCCTTGTGGGTTTCGAGACGGAGTTTATCATTTTGCGCCGAGATGCGCCCCACCGGTCTGCCATCACGATAGGCCACAAACAACTGCACTTCCGCATGTTCGAAATACGGATTTTTGCGCGGATCAAGATGTTCTTCACGTTCCAGAAACAATGGTGCCACCCAATGGGGATCACTGCCGTGCACCACATGCGCTGCCAGGAGAAATTCATGCTTTGACTTTTTATCTACGACGGGTTTGACGGAGAGCATCAGTGCTTTCTCCGGGCACTTGTCTGCAATTTCGCCTTGCCATCTTTCAATGTGTAAAGCCTGTCAGCGATACGCGTCCATGCGGGGCGATGGGTGATGGCGACGATGGTATAGCGACCGCGCAGCTCTGCGATGTTGGAGACAATGGCGTCTTCAGTTTCAGGATCGAGAGCACTTGTCACCTCATCGAGGATTAACAGCTTTGGATGGGTGACAAGGGCGCGGGCCAGTGAAATGCGTTGGCGTTGCCCGCCGGAAAGCTTGCCGCCGAATTCCCCGACATCAGTATCAAGACCATGTGGCAGCTGGTGCACAAATGCGGATACACCTGACAGGCGCAGGCTTTCTTCCACCGCAGCGTCGCTCAGCGCATCATCATAGAGTGTGATATTGGCACGAATGGTGTCGTGAAACAGCGCCAGTTCCTGGGGCACGTAACCGATTTGCTGCCGCCATCGAACGGCATCAAGATTGATGAGATCATCAGCTCCGACGCGCACCAAGCCACTTTGTGGGCGCAACAGGCCCACCAGCAGATCCAGCATGGTGGTCTTTCCAGCCCCGGACGCACCTTGAATGACCGTAATGGCATTGGCCGGAATTTCCATGCTTAAACCGCGCAATATGGGCTGATTGGTGTGACTGAACACCACATTCTTAAAGGCGATCTGCTTGCCGATATGTGGTGCTTGCGTACCGGGGCTGATTTCCTTTTCCGCGTGCGCCTCTGTGAGCGCCTTGGTCACGCGCACGTAGGCGCCCTCATGCTGTGCTGCGGTCTGAATCTGTTTTTGCAGTTTCGAAGCGTAGGAAATGACCTGAAAGAACAACACACCGAACACGAATAGTTCCGGAATTGAAACGCCCGCCTTGACATGTGCGAAGTAGGCGCCGCTGCCGATCAACAATGTAACAACGAGATCGTTGCCGTAGGTCAATCCATACTTCGCCAGGCTGACGGTGTAGTAGCTCTTCTTCAAACGCCGCAAGACTTCGTCCATATGTGTGAGCAGCGGACCGTAGCGGTGCATGGATTTCAGCGCTTTCATGTTGTGCAGCATTTCCACAATGTCGGTCGTCATCACACCCATGCGTTCTGATTGCTTGAAGCCGGAACGGCGCGTTATGCGAACGAGCCTGGACGACAGCAGCGCCACCAGCAACCCTCCCAGTATGCCAGCCAAGGCCACTTTCCAGTTCAACAGTGTTGCCACGATGGCATAGGCGATGATCTGCACACAGCAGGCCGCCACCGTGGCGAAAGTCAAATAGGCTTCGCCAGCCCGGCTTACGTCGCTGCTCAGTGTGGTTGCCACCTGGCCACCGCTCTGATTGGCATAGAAGCTCCAGCGTGCGTCCATGATGGCGCGGATCAGGCGGCTGCGAAACGCGTTGGCCACGCGTGCTGCCGTGATACCCGCATAGCTCATCGCGGAGAACAGCAACACTGATCGCACTGTCATGATGGTGACGATCAGAATCAGCAGATTTGTAAAATTGGGTTCAACGCCAACAGCGGCGAAGCCGTCATGGATCATCTTTTCAAATGCCGACGGATCGCCTCTACCAGGGTTCAGCACGGCACTGGTCACCGGCAACAGCGTGCCAATGCCAATGGCTTCAGCAAGGCCACCGATCAAAAGGCAAAACAGTACGAGAAAAGGTCTTGTGTCTTCTGCTTTGAAAAATATGTTGAAGATTTGCCGCATGGGGCTAGGCAGGGTCCGGTCAATGTCAAATCAGGCGTTTCAATAGGGCGGTTGCTGGGTGGAAACAAGTCAGGCCTTGGGGGTGAATGAGGAACATGCGATCAGCCGCAGCATGATGACAAAACTGCGACTGGCACTGGCGCGACCTGTGCTGCGTTGGACCAGAGGCATGACGCTGGGATCACGCACGGCAGTGATTGACGCTCAAGGCCGCTTCATGCTGGTGAAACAGACCTACACGCCGGGCTGGATTTTTCCGGGCGGGGGTGTGGAGCGTGGCGAGACGTGTCTGCAGGCGGCAGTTCGCGAGGTTGAAGAAGAGGCCGCAATCTTTGCGAGGGGACCATTTCATCTCGTTGGCATTTTCAGCAATCACAGCCAGATGGCGGGAGATCATCTTGCCTTTTATGTGTTGCGTGAATTTGAGCAACGCAGTTTCACACCCAACATGGAAATTGCCGATGCACGCTTTTTCAGTCCCGATGAATTTGCCCGAGCGCGTGAACGCTGGAACGCGTCGACGCATTGAAGAGCTCACGCAAAACAAGCCCCATCCGGAATTTTGGTAATTGACGCTTAACCCTCGAGTCGCTATGGCGGCTCACCATGTTTTATTTTTCACGACGACGCAGCATCATCAACCGCACCGCCTGAGCTCTCGCCACGGGCCGGGTGACCGTTTCCCCTTGTGTTGATCGAGAACCAACATGCCGCATCCCTATTCGATTTCGCCCGCGTTGCCGTCTGACCATGCGGCCATTGAGCATCTCCTTGACCTCTCTTTCGGCCCTGATCGTCGCAGCAAAACGTCTTATCGCCTGCGCGAAGGCAGCACCGCAGTGGAGGGTCTCTCCCATGTGGTGCGCGAAGAGCCACTTGGAATTGTCGGGGCCATCACCTACTGGCCGCTTGCCATAGGTGCCAAGGGTACGAGAGCTTTGCTGCTGGGGCCACTTGCGGTGCATCCTGAGCGGCAAAACTTGGGCATCGGCCTGTTGCTGATGCAAAAGACTTTGGCCATTGCAAAACACGTACGCCACCGACTGGTGCTGCTGGTGGGAGATGCGCCATATTACGCGCGCGTCGGCTTCACTCAGATTCCGGAAGGTCTTTTGCAAATGCCAGGACCAGTGGATCCGAAACGCTTGCTGGGGTTGGCGCTGGTCGAAGGTTCATTCGACAATGTGCATGGCCTGGTAATGGCAACACATCGCCTGCCTCAACAGCCATCCGCCACATAGTCCGCATCGACAAAACCAACTGTGCCGCGGGCCTCAATCTTGAGCCACGGTTGCTGGCTGACCGGATTGGTGGTGCGTTCCAGCACGCGCACATCATCTCCATTCCGCAGCTGCGACACGACATCGAACATGTCCTTGTTGGGGCCAAGTCGCATATTGGTGAAGTTTGAAGCGTTGTTGCAGATCACGCGTGATCCTGCAGGTGGAGTGACGAATGCTGTAGGCGTGATATTGCAGGAGGTTGAGATACTCGAGGCATCCACGAAGCCTTCAAGACCCTGAGCCCTCACGCGCAACCATGGTGCGCCAGAGACGGGATTTGAGGTTCGATCAAGAATGGTGACCTCAGCGTTGTTGGCAAGTTCCAGCACCACGCCAAAATTATTCGGGTTGGGGCCTGACCGCATATTGGTGGTGCGAGACTTTGGATTGCACACCTGTGCTGTGCCTTGGATAACTCTTGTGGTATCGCAGGATGTGCTGACAAGCTCATTGTCAACAAAGCCGGTGATGCCCTGCACGTCAACCTTGAAGTAGAGTTGTCCGGAGTTTGGGTTGTTCGCTTCGCCAATGATGTTCACAACTTCGTTGTTGAACACTTTGCGCAAGATCTGGCTGTCGAGCGGATTGGGCGATGACCGTATATTGGCACTGTCGCCGCCTGGCTTTCGGTTACAGATTAAGGCTTGGCGCGATGATGTTGGAGGTGCAACGATCACGGGCGGCGGCATGGCAGGCGCCCGTGCCACCAGGCAAATCGGTGATAGCAATTCGTTGTCAACAAATCCGGTGCGGCCATCGAAGGCAATCTTCTTCCAGATATGATTGGTCAGCGGATTGGCGGCTTCGCCAACAATCTTGACTGGGGTCTCATTTGGCAACGCGATAACGAGAATATCCCTGCCACTTGGCCCCTGGCGGACATTGGCAAATTTCATGCCTTCGCGCGTATTGCAGATCACTGCATCGGTTTCAGGTTGCACGGTCTTTTCTGCCTGCAAATCCGGTGCATCTTCTGCGTCAGATGGAATGACTGTGCCCGCATCAAGCAGAGCCTCGCCATCCTGCTGCATCTTGCCAAGTGCAAGCTTCAAATCATTCAACAAGGTCTGCGGCGGTACCAATGCCGTTGCAATATTCTCACGCTGGCAGCCTGCGAGTTCCGTGATCTGCGATGCCTCACTGGAATATTTGAAGATGCTGTCGAGATCGTAGAATCCCTGGCACACCCCATCAACGGCCATCCTGCACACCGCAACATCGCCGGATTTCTGTCGGACAGCGGGGATCAGCGCAAAGCCGCCGGATTTTCCTTCCGGCATGGTGATCTTGTATTTCTTGCCGATGAGATCAAAAGTCTTGCGATCCGCAACGCTGGTCTTGCTTGGCATTTCATCCTGGCTATAGCGAAATCCGTTGATGCAGCCTTCAATCGCCATCGGTCGCGTGACCTTGACAACCTCACCATCGAGTTCGGGCACGCGTATTCTAAGAAGTTCGATCGCCTCCATCGATGTTGCATCATAGAGCGAATGTTGCGCGTCATTCGTCAGAAGCGACTTCTGAATCGACACTGGGATTTTGATATCGTTGAAGTGATCGTTGAGTATTTTTGATTCTTCAAACAACTTTTGAGTCAAGTCACCGATTTCCACTGTGACTGTTGATTTGTTCAGGTATGGCGCATGGAACCCCAGTTGAGCGCCAATCTCCAACATGCGGTCAGGTTCATTTTCTGCTTCAACACCCTGTGAGCCACCGAGAAAAACCAATGCGCAGGCGCTTCGGCAAACACTGCCACTTTTGACAACTGTGCGAACCGTGTGTTTGCCCAACCGCTTCGACATTTTCAGACCTTCCTGAAAACTGCCGCCGTTGCTGTTCAAGGACAAGGTGAGGTTGGACACTCGCGCCCGTTCGGCTTCCTCGATTGCTTCCAGGAGATTGTTGGCATCACCCGGTACGATGTCTCCCGAAAGAGTGATGACTGTTCCCTCGATTTTTATGTCCGCAGCTTGCGCAGCGCAGCAGAATAAGAGCGCTGCCAACCCGCATATGAACCGAGATATTTTTCGCATCTTTTCGTCCCGCCAACTTGTCTGTTCCTATTGCCCCAGATTGACAATTTGTACCCGTCGGTTTTCCGCAGCCTCGGGGTCCGTCTGGTTTTTCAAGCGGCTCTCGCCAAAGCCGACTGTTTCAAGGCGATTGCTGATGTCCGGTTTCAGCGAACTCAGAAACTGCTTGACCGCCGCCGCACGACGTTGGCTCAGGTCCATGTTGAGTTCATCGCTGCCGCGCGCATCCGTGTGACCGGCAATCAGCACGCGTTGCTGGCCCATGCGGGGGTCGGAAATTGCCTGGCTGAGACTCACCAGCTGGGCATAGGAACCGGCTTCAATGGCATCAGAATTCCGCGCGAATTCGATGGTAAGGTCAAGCTGGCCCAGCGCTTCAACCTTGGGCACGACGGCAGCAGTTGTTTGTCCAGCCGGGGCAGGCGGCTCGGCCTGGCCATCGGTTTCCACCGTAAACTTGTTGTTCAAGCGTTTCAGGATGTCTTCGGCTGAAATCACGTCCTCCGCCATCGTCACAGAAGCCGCAAGGCCGTGAACCAGAATGGCAGTCAAAACCAATGCCAGCTTCATATTGGCAGACCTGTCGCACAGCCCCGTTAACCATCAATTCACACCTTTAAAATGTCGGAGTCAATTGTGATTCGCATCACATTCAGGCCAGCAAAATGGCCACATTTAACGCGTCGCCGTCCTATTGGACAACCGTCTGCGTCTGCGGCATGGGCCACATCTGCACATGACCGATTGGATGAGAATGCATCTCAAGACGTATCAGGCCTGAGTGCCATCCACGCGAGGGCATGACATTCCTTGAGTACCCGGTCGATGTCTTCCCTGGGTCTTTGTTGATGGCCGGGCGGTAGGCCGGGCCGCAAGGGGGAGAGAAAGGCGGGCCTCTCCATCGTGGCGCGGCGCTTCAGCCAGCGCGCCATGCGCTTTGCTTCGCGCGGCAGATGATCAAGGGCGCGGGCGAGCACGCTGAGACGCTGTCTGACGCGGAGGGTTTCGGCTGCGCTGCATTGGCCATCATGCGGTTTGACAAAATGTGCGAGAAACAACTGGCGCGGACTGAGCACATCAATGCTTCGGATACGCGGACCGGAAATCGTGGTTGGCGTTTCGTCCATGTCGCCGAAATACTTCCGCGTGTCGAAGAGTTGGAACGAGACGCGTGCCCCGGCTTTTCCCGCAATGACCAGCCCTTGCGGCATTGGGCGCGACGGCGTGTCCGGCACCACAAGACCCCGCGCTGCAATTACAATCAATCGCCGTACTGCCGATTCTGCGGGGTAGAGAATGCGCTGGAGCAGCTGATAAACAGGAAGCGGCAACCGCACCACCCCGCCTTGCGCTGCCAGCAACGCCACCAGCCCTGTGATGACGCGGGAGAGTGCGACCTTGTTGATTTCGATTGCTCTCGGCCAATCCATGCAAGGCAGATAGAACATAAGAAGAACATTGTCAAGAGGAAAAGAATCAGTTGGGATGGGGGTCTTCCTTGCAAACTGGGACGTGATTTTATCTTCCTTCGCGGGTCCACATGGCGGCCATGGCCAGCAACAACACGGCGAGGCTTGCGAGGGTTGAAAACAGCGCCGTTTCGCGGGTTGCCGTGACCTTGAATTGCTTGTTGTCGCGAATCGCCGCCCAGCTTCCACCAGCCATCAAACTGCCCGCATCAGCCTTGGTCAGGCGGGGAAGACCGTCCTCGATCCAGAAGGCACCGCTGCGGGTCTGGGTGGTCACAGATGCCAACACATCGGCCGTGGCGATAACATTGCCTGCTTCCTTGTCGTCGCTGTTTCCGATGGCTGCAACCGTTGTGAGGGTGCCGTCAGTCGCCTTGTAGATGCCTTGCTGGCCACCGCTTTTGCGTCCGGTAAAAATTCCGGGGGCGATTTCTGAAGGCGTAATGACTGCTTCCTTGCCATCTGGCCCCGTCAATGTGATGGGCGCTGCCTTGTCAGCCATGGTCCGGCGTTCGACGACGATGCTATCGCCCTCGCCGCGAATGAGCAGTGCTTCTTCCTCGAGATCAGGTTCCTTCATCAGCCAATGGGCCACGCGGCGCAGCATTTCCATTTGCGGACCGCCGCCATCGTAACCCCTGGCCCAGAGCCAGCCCTGGTCCGACAGGAATTGAGCCACCCGGCCTTCGCCCATGCGCCCAACAACCAGCAGCGGTTTCTGGTCCGGACCATCCAGCAGGGTGTGCGTGTCAACGGCGGGGGTTGCATCGATGAGGCGGAACCAGCGGCCCCAGGTTTCAGTGCCGTCGGCGTTTGACCCCGCAAGATTTTTGGTCACGGGGTGGCGCAAGCCCGGATTGGTCACATTGGGTCGGAAGGCTTGTTCGGTCACGTCGCCGGTGGGACTCGCCGTCATCACATCGGCGAGTGGCGAATTGTAAAGCCCGTCGACGGCAGACAAATCCGGTCCTGAAGAAATCAGCACGGCACCGCCGTCTTTTACATACTGGCCCACGTTTGCAAGATAGGCATCAGGCAGAATGGATTGCAGGCGATAGCGATCAAAAATCACCAGATCGAAACTCTTGATCTTGTCGATGAACAACTCGCGCGTAGGAAATGCGATCAGTGAAAGCTCGCGCGTCTGCGTGCCATCCTGTTTTTCAGGCGGTCGCAAAATGGTGAAATGCACCAAGTCCACAGCGGCATCGGATTTCAGCAGATCTCGCCATGTGCGCTCACCGGGGTGCGGTTCACCGGAAACCAGCAACACGCGCAGGCGATCACGGATGCCCTTGATGACGGCAACGGCGCGGTTGTTGCTGAGTGCCACTTCATTTTCGCGCGGAACTGCTGCAATCTCCACAACGTTTTGTCCCGCACGTTCAATTTTCAGATTGAAGGTGTGAGATTCATTCGCTGGGAGTTGCAGGGTCTGTTCGGTGCCGTCGGGCAGGCGGATCGTGACATCAACAGATTGGCCGGTGGCAGGCGTATCTTCGACCCGGAATGTGATCGGCTGTTCCTGGCCAGCAATGACAAAGCGTGGGGCCTGTTCGATGATGATGCGGCGGTCTGTCTCTTTTTTCGATCCTGTGAGAAACGTTTGGATTGGTGCTTTTGCAAGATCAGGTGCAAGGATTTTTGGAACGTCGTGGATTTGTCCATCGGTGATGATGATGGCCCCGGCGTAACGTTCTGGCGGAATCGACTCCATCGTTTTTGCAAGGGCCGCAAATACCCGCGTACCGTCAGTATCAGGGGTTGTTCCTGTCATCGTGCGGCCCACCCGCATTTCGGTGTGGCCCATGGTAGCGATGCGGTCCTGCACCTGTTTCAGTGCGTCTTCAGTTTGCTGGCGGCGGATGCCGATGTTTTGACTGGCGCTGTCGTCGACGATCACGGCCACAACATCGTTCAGTTGTTCGCGCTCATCCGCGTTCAGAACCGGATTGGACAAGGCGGCAAGAACAAGTGCGAGGCCTGCAATGCGCAAAGGCCAGCCGCGTCGATTGAGATAGATCAGTGCAGCAGCAAGCACGGCCGCCACAACGCAGGCCGCCCAGAACATGGGCCAGCCGATGAAAGGGAGAAATGAAATGTTCCAGCCGCTCATTGGCCTAGCCTTTCGAGAAGCGCTGGCACATGCACCTGGTCGGCCTTGTAGTTTCCGGTGAGGGCATACATCACGATGTTGATACCGGTGCGGAAAGCAAATTCGCGTTGCCTGTCCGATCCTGGAACAACGGCATTTACGGGATCGCCTGTGTCGGTAATAGCCCAGGCGGCAGCGTAGTCATTGGCGCCAATGATGATGGATGACACTCCGTCGGCTGCACCGGAGGCCACGCTCTGGCCTGGCGATTGCGTTTCAACCCAAGGGGCGGGGCCTTCGTAGCGACCAGGGAAACGGTCGAGCAGGTAGAAGCTGCGGGTCAGCACATGACTTTGCGGAACCGGTTCAAGTGGCGGCAGATCGAGTTTGGAAAGCAGGGTTTGCAGCGCCGGGTTGCCACCACCATTGAGGGAAGCATCAAGGCCGCCATCGCGCGTGTCAAAGAATATCGTGCCACCATTTTTCATATAGGCTGCGATTTTGGCCCGTGTCGCGTCGGAGAGCGCTTCGGCATTTTCAGGGACTGGCCAATAGAGCAGGGGATAGAACACCAGTTCGTCAGTGTTGATATCGACGCCGACGGGTTCTGCCAGCGAGGCTGACGTGCGATCCGTGAGCACAAGCGTAAGCCCACGCAAGCCCGCTTCGCTTGCATCGTCCAACTCACTCGCCCCGGTTTTGACATAGGCCAAACGCGTTTGCAGGGCGGCTTTCATGTCGTTCTCGGAGATGGCGACTTCCGCCTCGGCCTGTTGCGGGCCGGGGTGCAGCAACGTGAGTGCCAGAAGTGTGGCTGCAACAGAAGCCGCACGTTTCCAGCCGCCTCCCAACCAGATGGTGGCCAGGGTGTCGAGCAGAAAGAACAAGGCGGCGGCCGCGAACAGTCTCGGAGCCAAATCTTCGCGCGGCGCTTCGGTATAGGGCAGCACGGCTACGCTTGTGGGCATTGCGGTCAGTGTCGATGCATCAAGTGCATGATTGACGGCGCGTTCACGGCCCTGACGCACGTAAAGGCCGGGCGGTGTTGCAAGCGATGCGGTGGATTTGTCCATGGCGGTTTGTGTGATGGGCTGCACCGAACCATCGGGGGCAACGAGGTTGCCGTCACCGCTGAGCAAGAGACGGGGCACGAAATTTGCGTCCGCTGTGGTGGCGCTGGTTTGCGTTGACGCGGCATCAAGGCCGGCCACGCGTTGCAGCATTTGCAGGAACAGCCCTGACAGGGGCAGATTGGACCAGTTCGCGTTGGCTGTGACATGGAACAAGACAATCAGGCCCTTGCCGCGTTTTTCCGCTGAGACCAGCGGCGTGCCATCTTCCAGGCTGGCCCAGGTACGATCACCGAGTTCAGGCGAAGGTTCGGCCAGAACTTGTCTTTGGATTTTCACCGTGGCGTCAACAACGAGGCCCGAGAATGGACTTGTTTCGGGAAAAGCGGCCAAGCCTTGCGGTACTTCCCAGCTGAGCGAGCTTCCCAACGAACGATCACCCTGGCGCAGCGTGACTGGCAACAAAGCGTCTTGTGCCGCAGCCAAACGAGGCCCCGCAAAGCGCAAAATGATGCCACCACTTTCGACCCATTTGTTCAGCTTCACGGTTGTCGCCTCATCAACAGCGCCCACATCCGCCATGACCAACATTGAAAGCCCTGCATCTATCAGCGCCTGGAGTTCGGTCGGGTTTTCTGGTTCCAACAATTCAGCATAGGGTTCAAGGCCGCGCTTCACATAGTGCAGCGGGGCCAACAACAACTGGGCGGATTGATTGGACTCACCACTTTGCAATGCCACCGTTCGACGGCGCCAGCGATCGTCGAACAACTGGCGGGCACCGGCGTGGTCCTGAGCGTCGATGGCAATGGCACTGATTTCGTTGCGCAGCGCATTAGGCAAGTTGATGGTAATCTGTTTCGCGCTGGCACTGCCAAAATCAACGGGAGCTTCAATCAGAGTTCGACCGTTGATGGCGATGGCTTTCACGATTGTCGTTGCAGGTCCTGCGGGATTGCGGAGTACGTTCACTTTGATGTCATTGCCTTCGAAGCTGAGCGGGGCCAGAGCCATGGGCAGTTCACGCACGTCTGGACTGAATACATTCAAGGGGGCGATGCCTGTGAGTGCTGCTGCGAAACTCTCAGCGGACCTTGCGTCGACACCATCGGACAGCCAGATCACCGAAGCCACATCTTTGATTTCGACAGTTTTCAGTTTTTCAAAGAGGGCCAATCGATCCGTTGACAAGGCAGAGGGTTTCATGAGGCGGGCGCGGTCAAGTGCCTCTCTGGCGGGAAGTTTTATGTCGGACAAGGTACCATTGACGGGTGCCGTGCCCAGGAGGGTAACGGGGGAACCATCGGCGCGGGCCTGTTCCAGAACCTGCAACAGGAAGTCGCGTCGTGCGGGCCAATTCGACGCCGACGTCCAGCCATTGTCGATGACAACGAGGCGGTGGCCTGGTGGTAAGGTCGCCGTGCCTTTTGGTTGCAGGAAGGGTTGCGAGACAGCAAAGATCAACAGCGCTGCAAGACCCAGCCGCATGAGCAACAGCCACCATGGCGTTTTGTCCGGAGTCTCTTCCTGCGTGGGCAGACCCAAAAGAATGCGAATGGGCGGGAATTTGATTTGCTGTGGTCTGGGTGGCGTGAAACGCAACAGCCACCAAATGATGGGCAGGCTCAACAGGCCGAAGAGTGCCAGAGGTGTTCCAAATTGCAGCGTGTTCAAAAGTCCGTTCATGCTGTTACAGCCGCATTGAAGCGCGGTGAACCGCTGACATGGGTGTAAAGTGGCAGGAGACAGCGGGTAGGAGCTTCATCAGTTCTGTGAACAGTGAAACTCCATCCCAGTGACCGTGCGAGATCGCGCAAATTTTGACGGTGATCAGCATAGGCTTTGGCATAGGCCGAACGGAGGTTTTCAGTTTTGCGGGCGAGGTAAGTTGATGATGTGTCAAACCCCAGGAATTCGTTGCGGCCATCGAAGGGCAGCGACTCCTCTGCGGGGTCGGCAATCTGTACGATGTGCCCCTTGAGGCCCGCTTCTGCGAGCATTGTCCATGACCGTCGCACTTCGTCAATCGGATCAAGAAAATCCGAGACGAGCAAAGCAGCTGCGCGTTTTTGCCGTCCTGTCATTGCAGGCAACGGCGTGTCGCGTTTTTCGGCAATCCATTCTGCAGCGCGCATCATGGCCAGGCGGCCATTGGCGGCGGCGCGGGGTGAACCCATGGCGCCGATGCGTTCATGACCGCGCATGGCGAGCGATGCCATGGCCAACGAAATGATCTGTGCCCGGTCTAATTTCGTGACGGTGGAGAGATGCGATTTGTAATCCATGCGCGGACCAGTGTTGGCCCAGACCCAGAGGGTGTTGGCACTCTCCCATTCGTTTTCACGGATATAGACCTTGTCGGACCTTGCAGAGCGGTGCCAATCCACCCGTTGTGTGGAGTCGCCAAATCCATAAGCGCGATATTGCCAGAAGCTTTCGCCGGGACCTGCGGTTTTGCGACCATGCACACCAAGTATGATGGAGGCTGCAACTTTTTCAGCCCGCACCAGCAGCGGCGGCAGTACTTCCGACAATGCTTCGCTTCTTTGCCTGAGGGCGTGGACTTGCTTTTGCGATACGGCCATTCGGTTCAGCCGAGCTGCGACTTCAAATGGGTTATGATCTGATGCAGTGTCTTTCCATCGGCTCTGGCCTGGAAGTTCAATGCCATACGGTGCTTGAAGACGGGATCGAGCAACTCCGAGACATCATCAAGCGAGGGGGCGAGGCGACCATCGAGCAAGGCCTTCGCACGGGCACCGAGCATGAGCGCCTGGCTGGCGCGGGGCGATGGTCCCCAGGCGATGGACTCATTGATCATGGTATCGGCATCGGGGCCAGGCCTTGCAGCGCGAACCACGCGGAGAATGGCTTCCACGACCTGTTCGCCAACGGGAATGGTGCGGACGAGGCGCTGGGCGGCGATCAAGTCAGCGGTGTTCATCACAGTCTTGGCTGGCGCTTCGTCGTTGCCAGTGGTCGAGAATAACATGCGGCGTTCGGCTTCGAGCGGCGGATAGGTAATGTCGACCTGAACCAGAAAGCGATCCAGCTGGGCTTCCGGCAGGGGATAGGTGCCTTCCTGCTCAATCGGGTTTTGCGTGGCCAGCACGTGGAAGGGTCCGGGCAAATCATGCCGCGCACCAGCGATCGTGACATGATGTTCCTGCATGGCTTGCAAAAGGGCGGACTGGGTGCGGGGTGAGGCGCGGTTGATTTCGTCGGCCATCAGCAACTGGCAGAACACGGGGCCGGGCACAAAGCGGAAGGACTTTCGGCCTTTCTCATCTTCATCAAGAACTTCCGAGCCGAGGATATCCGCGGGCATCAGGTCGGGTGTGAACTGCACGCGCTTGTCGTCCAGACCCAGCACTTTGCCTAAGGCTGCGGCGAGGCGTGTTTTGGCAAGTCCTGGTGCGCCTACGAGCAGTGCGTGGCCGCCTGCGAGAATGGCAACGAGGCTGAGATCAATGACCTGGTCCTGGCCATAGACGACGTTCTTCAAACTCTCCCTCGCCGCCACAAGCTTGGCCGATATGTTTTCAAGTTCCTGCACTGATGTTGAGGCGACGTTGCTGCTGGCCATGGCTTCCACTATGTTTCCTGTCTGTGTTCGCAGTATTCTGATGACGCAGCATGGCGCAAAAGAGGCACGGCGAACCGATTCTGAAGATAGGGACAATGATGGCGGAGGCCCGCGACGCAAGCAACCCACTGGCTGGGTTAAAAGATATACAGAAAGCAGGTAGCACAATGCCGCCCGTGCATCTGTGGAACCCGCCGTTCTGCGGCGATATCGACATGCGCATTGCTGGTGACGGCACCTGGTTCTACATGAATTCGCCGATTGGCAGAAAGCCGCTCTATACGTTGTTTTCGCGGGTTTTGCGGCGGGATGATGAGAAGTATTTTCTGGTGACCCCAGTGGAGAAGTGCGGCATCCGTGTGGATGATGCGCCGTTTGTGGCAATTCGGATGAAGGTTGAGGGGCTGGGGCGGGAGCAGGCGATTTCGTTTGAAACCAATGTCGATGATCACGTTGCAGTGAATGCGGAGCATCCTCTGCGGTTTGTGGATGAAGCTGTGACAGATGGTCTGAAACCCTATGTGCTGGTGCGGGCGAACCTGGAGGCGCTGGTTGTAAGGGCGTTGTTTTATGATCTGGTGGCGCTGGGTGTGGTTGAGGGCGAGTGGTTTGGGGTGTGGTCGGGGGCAAAGTTTTTCCCGATGAAGCGGGCGGGGGAGATCGGGGTGTGAGGTTTGAGATTGTGACCCCAAAGGCCCCCATCGCCCTTCGGGCACTTCCCCGACGAGTTGTGGACGACCCAGCCGTTCTACTCCTCCAAGTCATTGAGGGAGGTACTCGCCGCGAGTCGAAGGGCGATGGGGGCCTTTCTTGATGACGCCCGATCTATTCTGCGCGCAAGCGCCGAAGGTTCTCCGCCCCGACCCACCCCTTACTTGGGACCTCAGTGATGACCAGATGAACAGCAAGGCGCAGATGATTCCTCAGGGCATTGTGCCGACACCAGCGGCGGTGCTGGTGGGTGTGCTGGACAATAACGGGGCTTCGCTGTTGTTGACGCAACGGCATGGTGGTCTTTCGAAACATGCGGGGCAAATAGCTTTTCCTGGTGGGCGTATGGATGCGGGGGAAACGCCGTTGCAGGCGGCTTTGCGCGAGGCTGAGGAAGAGATCGGCCTGGAGCGGCGTTTTGTCGAGCCGCTTGGTTACCTTGATGGCTATCTGACTGTGACGGGATATTTCATTGTTCCAGTGGTGGCGCGGATATTGCCGGGTCATGAATTTGTAGCACAGACAGATGAGGTGGATGAAATTTTTGATGTGCCCCTGCAATTTCTGCTGGATACAAAAAACCGCGAAACCCAGTCGCGGGAGTGGAAGGGCATGACTCGTTACTATTACGTATACCCTTATGAGACGCGGCATATCTGGGGGGCCACGGCGGGCATGATCAAAAATTTGAGTGACAGGTTTGAACGTGCCGAAGCGTAAATTGCCATCGCTTGCGAGTGAAACATGGTTGAACGAGCCCCGCCTTCAACATGTGCTCCGTGCACTGAATACCTCCGGTGAAACGCGGGTGGCGGGCGGTGCGGTGCGCAATGCTTTGCTGGGTGTTCCGGTGGCGGATGTTGATCTTGCAACGACGCTGTTGCCAGATGAGGTTGCGCGGATTTCGAAGGCTGCGGGCTTTGGCGTTCATCCCACTGGCATTGAGCACGGCACGGTGACACTGACACATCAGGGTGCCGCATTCGAGGTGACGACATTGCGCCGGGATGTGGCAACCGATGGCCGCCGGGCTGTTGTGTCTTTTACCAGCGGCTGGGCCGAAGATGCGGCGCGACGGGACTTCACCATGAATGCGATGTATTGCGATTGCGATGGAAAGATATTTGATTTTACAGAGGGATATGCAGACATCTGCAAGCGACGCGTGAGGTTTGTGGGGCAGCCGTCGCAGCGCATTCGCGAAGACTATCTGCGCATTCTCCGATTCTTCAGGTTTCATTCGCACTATGGAAAAGGTCGCCTTGACGAGGAGGGATTCAAGGCTTGTGCGCGCTTGAAAGCCGGGATCAAAAAACTTTCAGTCGAGCGCGTTCGGCAAGAATTGTTGAAACTGTTGGTGGGTGCTCAAGCCGTTCCGATTTTGAGACTGATGGCGGAATCGGGCATACTTGGAATTATTATTCCGTATACAGAGGATTGGCGCGTGTTGACCCGCTTGCCTGCTGATGCGATTCTGCGGCTTTCTGTGTTGGCCAAAGAGCCGTTGACATTGAAAGAACGTCTGCGACTGTCGAATGTCGATGCTGCGCGGTTGCAAATGTTTTCAACAATTCCAGAAGTATCGCCATCGCTGTTGCTGGCAGAGCGGCGGAGGATGATGTATCACGTTGGTGCCGAGAACTGGCGTGATGGCGTGCAATTGAGTTGGGCCAGATCCCGGGCAAAGATGGATGACGCAGCATGGTCAGAGCTGCTCGCCCTGCCGCAACTCTGGACGCCTCCTGTTTTTCCCATCAAAGGATCAGATCTGTTGGCTGCGGGTTTTACTGCTGGCCCACGGGTGGGGCAGGTTTTGGCAGGACTGGAAGACTGGTGGGTGGCCAGTGATTTTGTGCCGACGAGAGATGATCTTGTGGCGTGTCTTAAGCGTTACCAAGACTAGACAGTTGCAAGAAAACGGGTGAGAAAGGCCCGCATCGCCCTTTTGGGCGCTTCCCCGATAAATTGGGAAAGGACTCGCGGTAATTCTTCCCCAACTTGTTGGGGGAGGGGTGCCTTTGGGAGAAAGTGATGATACCTGACATTATTCACATGAAAACCAGTGGGCGCGGTGCGCCAAAAGTTGAGAAGGGCGTGCCTGATCCCGCGCGGCTGTTGTCCGGCAAGCGGTTGACGCAGACGTGGAACCATTGGGAAGGAGAGGACGGGCGGTTGTTTTGCGGCATCTGGGAATCGACGCCAGGGAAAGTTCTCGTCTCCTACGACGAGTGGGATTTCTGCCACATCATTTCCGGTGAATGCACATTGAAGAAGGAAGGTGCACGGAAGGTCTGGCGGTTCAAGAAGGGGGATGCTTTCATCATTCCTGCTGGCTTCAGGGGAACCTGGGAAACGGTGAAGACGTTGAAGAAGCATTACGTCATTCTGGAGCCGAAAAGCTGAGATGTTCAAAACTGCCCTTATCACTGGCGCTGCAAAGCGCATTGGCCGTCGGCTGGCGCTTGATCTTGCAGGGGCTGGCTATGACGTGGCCGTGCATTGCAATGCGTCGCGTGATGAAGCGGAAACTGTGGCAGCGTCGATTCGTGTGATGGGCCGGAAAGCTGTTGTCATTCAGGCTGATCTTGCGGCGTTGGAGTCGCCCTCTCGCATCATGGTTGAAGCCGGTGCTTACCTGGGAGCTGTCGGGGTGTTGATCAACAACGCCTCGTTGTTCGAAGAGGATGATCTCAGCAACATGACCGATGATAGCTGGCAGATGCATCAAGATATCAACTTGCGGGCACCCGTGATGTTGGCGAAGGCGTTTGCTGTGCAACTGCCGGAGGGTGGCGAGGGTAACATCATCAACCTGATTGACCAGCGGGTGTGGAAGCTCAATCCGCAGTTTTTCTCCTACACGATTTCGAAGGCGGGATTGTGGACGGCGACACGCACCCTGGCGCAGGCGCTGGCACCGCGCATTCGCGTCAATGCCATTGGACCGGGACCAGCGCTGCCTTCGGCACGGATGGATGATGCTGCCTTTCAACGGCAGGGCGAGTTGACACTTTTGAAGCGCGGCACATCACCGGCTGAAATTTCGGCGGCAGTGCAGTTCATCCTGTCGCAACCCGCC
>JANNNG010000006.1:0-32049 GCA_031398425.1 Hyphomicrobiales bacterium
CCGACGAGCGGTGTCTTGCAGACATTCTTCACGGGCACGTTCGGACCAGCCTTCCAATTGATCGGACCTGTGATGGTTTGCAGATCGGTTTCCGTGATGGCGGCCAGAATGGACTCAGGGTCGTTCAGGTCCTTGGCACGCTTGATCACGTCGAAGGCAACTTCAAAGATCGAGTGCGCAAAGCCCAGGGGCTGGGTCCAGGGCTTGCCTGATGCAGCAGTGTAGGCATCAGCCAGCTCTTTTGCCGATTGACCCGTGAGACTGGATTTATAGGGATGGTTGGGCGACCACCAGATTTCCGATGTCAGCCCATCGCCACGGTCACCCAGGGCCTCAACCGACGCCGGGAACAGTAAGGCCTTGCCGATGGTCACCACCTTTGGCTTGAAGCCTTGCTGGGCAGCCTGAGCCCAGAACGTTGCAAAGTCCGGCGGGATCATCACACCTGTCACAATCTCGACGCCTGCATCCTTGAAGGCTGTAATCTGCGATGTGAAATCGTTGCTCAGGGGTTGATAGCGACCTGGATCAACCAGCTTGTAGCCAGCACCCCCCAGTGGCTTGGGGAGGCCGCGCTCCGCGTCACCCCAGGCATTCCCGTCGGCGTCGTTGGGAAACAGGCCGCCCACAACCTTGGCAGCGCCTGACTGGTCCCAGATGCCGACGAAATTGGCAATCACGTCTTCAAGGCCCCAGAAGTAATGATAGGTCCACTTGAATCCTTCATTCGGATTGCCATTGCGGCCGAAGAAATAGGGCTGCCATGGGCAATTGTTGGTGATGCAGGGAACGCCATTGAGCTCAGCCTGATCAGCCACGGGGTTTGTGGTATCGGGCGTGTCCTTGCCGAGCAGCAGCTTCACGCCGTCCTTTTCAATCAACTCGGTTGTGACTTCTGCCGCGCGGTTTGGGTTGGACTGAGAGTCCTTGGCAATGATTTCGATGGGCACAGGCAGCTTGCCCATGGCGTCCTTCAGACCGGAGATGATCCAGTCCTGGGCTTCGCCGAAGCCCGCAAGTGGCCCCGTGGTGGGGCTCACGATGCCAACCTTGAAGGCATCGGCAGCATAGGCCCGGCGCAGCACCGCGGGTGCGGCGACAAAGCCTGCGCTGGCCTTCAGAACAGTGCGGCGATTGATGATCAGTTTATTTGGCATGGTTTCCTCCCTGGCTGCCAAGCAGTTCATTTATTGCTTTCAAGTGCTCACGAAGCGTTGCGCGTAGTGCGTTCTTCTTCTCCTCCGTCCACGGCTTGAAACCCTGATTGGATTTGAAGCCGAGTTTTCCATTGCGCACAAGATCTTCGAGATAGGGACTTGGCGCTTTTGATGTTTCGAGATCGAACAGGAATTGCCTGTGAATGTCGAGTGTCAAGTCCAAGCCGATAAGGTCAGCATTTTCCAGCGGACCCAGAACCGCCAGCCTGCGGCCAAAACTGTTCTTCACCACAAGATCGACCGTCTCTGCATCACATACACCATTCTCGACAAGCGAAATGGCCTCGCGCCACAGTGCGCCCTGCATGCGATTGCCAACGAAGCCCGGCACATCCTTCTTCACATGCACCGGGACTTTGCCGAGTTGCTGCAACAGCGCCATGGTCTGGGTGATGGCATCCATTGATGTGTCTTCGGTCTGGATGACTTCGACGAGAGGCACCAGAAACGGCGGGTTCCACCAATGGGTGCCAAGGGCACGCTGCTTGTGTTTAAGCCCCGCCATGATTTTGGTGATGGGGATGACTGAGGTGTTGGAAGCGAGTATAGCGTCAACTGGTGCGGCAGCTTCAATCTGCTCAAACAATTTCTGCTTGAGTTCGAGTTTCTCAGGTGCTGCTTCCAATACGAATGCAGCATCAGTGACGGCTGCTTGCAATGATGCATTGGGGGTGACACGTTCTACGGCAGCTGCATCCCAACCCAGAAAGGTCAGGGTTTCGGCTATACGGCTCTTGACTGTGAAAAGCGTGTCAGGAAACGCATCAGTAATGGTCACGTCATGTCCGCCTTGGGCAAAAACCAGCGCCAGTCCATGGCCCATAAGACCCGCACCGATGATGGCGACCTTCACCACACCACCTCCTTGCCTGATGCAAGCTGATCAAGTGCAGACTGCAGCACGGCGATTTCCGTTTCACTCACTTCATGTTGGCGACCGGGAAAAATGTCAGCGCGCAGTCGTGCCTGGGCAGTGCCAAGCTCCTGCGCAGCCGATGCAAAAGCAGGAAGTGGTATCCACGGGTCTTTGTCGGCCCCGCTCAGATAGACAGACAGACCAGCAAGACTTTGATGTGGGCGCTGGTCCTGCGCTGTGCCCACACGACACCCCGTGAAGCAGATCAACGCGCCCTTCCAGGGGCCGAAGCTGAAGCCATATTCGAGGCTAAGACAAGCGCCTTGGCTGAAGCCCGCCATGATGACGGGTGTGGATTTCGGGCCGAGTGCCGCAGCTTGGTGCAACTGATCCAGCGAAGCGTCGCGCTGCCTTCGGGTCACGTCCGTCAACGGGTCGACAGCGCGCGCATCATACCAACTGCCCGCAGCAGCGCGGGGCAAGACATAGGCAACGACATCTGTTTTCAGGCGCGAGACAATATGCTCTTGCATCAATTCCGGCGATTGGCCGCGCCCGTGCGTCACCACGCATATCACACGTGCAGTTTGCGGTGATTCACCCAGTAGCAGTGGTGTAGTGTTTCGGGTCATCAATCGAAATTCGCTGGTTCAAGCCCCGCCACCATTTCGGCACGACGGTCTTCAAACCACGGTGGGAAAACCAGCGACGTGCCGATCATACCCGGCGCTTCGTCCTTGGCCCAGCCCTCTGGCACGGTCCAGGCAATTTCAAACATGGCCCCACCGGGGGAGCGCACATAGCAGCTTTTGAAATAGTTTCTGTCTTTCTGTTCGGAGATATCAGTAAAGCCCAGGCCCTCAATATGGGCGCGGAGTTTCAACTGATTTTCCTCGTTGCCTGTATTCAACGCCACATGGTGAATGGTGCCACCGGACAGTGTCCATGTGCCTTGCGGCAGTTCAGGCTCGTGCAGCACCTCGACGACAGAAGTGAGCCCGTTGTTTTCCGGCACGGCAAAGGCCAGGCCTTCATTGCTGTCTGCAAGTTTCTTCATGGGAATGGCGATGGTGAAAAAATCGTCCATGGCCGTCCGATCAGCTACTGATACGGCCACACCATAGATGCCCTTGATGCCGTGCTCGCGGCCAATGCCTTGCTTGTCGTTGGTTATGGGGTCACGAGCATCACCCGGATTTTCCACAAGTTCGAAGGGAATGCCGCAAGGGTGTAGAAGCGCCACACGGGTGGCACCGAACCGACTGATCTTCGCGGCCTTCACGCTACGGCTGTTCAAACGGTTAACCCAGAACTCGGCAGCGCCCACAGGGATTGCCGCCTGGATAATCTTCGATTGGTTTGTACCACGGCGGCCAAAAACGCCGGGCTTGCGGAAGGGGAAGGTGGTGAAAATGGTCGAAGCATCGCCGTTCCTTGAGCCATAGTAGAGATGGTAGACGGGCAACACGCCGTCGAACAACACCGTGCGCTTGACCGAGTGCAGCCCCAGATCCTTGGTGAAGAAGTCAAAGTCTTCCTGTGCCCCGTCAGTGCTCATCGTCAAGTGATGAAAGCCGCTGATCATGCTCATGCCGTGTGTCCTCCCAGACTTGCGTTATCCCGCAGTGTAACCGCCATCGGCGTAAAGTACATGGCCTGTGTAAAAGTCAGACGCCTTCGACGTCAAGAACAACAGCGGTCCTGCAAGATCAGACGGTTCACCCAGACGCCCCTTGGGAACCCGCGCCAGAAAGCCCGTCCGCGTGGCCTTCGCTTTTTCGTCTTCACCAAACATCCAGGCCGTCAAAGGTGACCGGAACACCGTGGGTGCAATCGCATTAACGGTAATGCCCGTCGGTCCCAGTTCACAGCCAAGCGCCCTCGTGATGCCATCAATAGCCGCCTTCGATGCACAATAGGCCGTGTAGCCCGCAGGATGACCCAACAATCCCCGCGCCGATGACATCAATACGATCTTGCCACCATCACCCTGCTTCAGCATCTGCGTCGTGGCCGCCTTGGCCATCAGCCAGCTCTGCGTGACATTGGCATCCATCACATCGAGAAAACGCTCGGGCGACATCTCGGTGATTTTTGACACATCATTCTTGCCTGACGCAACGATCAGGACATCGACACGGCCAAAGCGTTCAACGGCCTTGGCGATGATGGCATTGCAGTTTTGCTCCGTAGACGGACGAATATTCAGAGCGTCGACCTCGCCGCCACACTCTTTCGCAACTGCGTCAAGCTCTACCTTCTTGCCCGCTGTCAAAACAAGTTTGCAACCCGCCCCCGCCATGACTTTTGCTGCGAGAGCGCCAAACGCGCCAGAGGCTCCAGTGATGACTGCGACTTTGCCAGTCACGTCGAAGAGTGAGAGTGGATTCTTGAGCCAATCGTCTGTCATGGGAATATCCGCAAAATGCATGGGATCGAGTCAAGATCAAACACCCCCTCCCCCCGTAGGGGTACTCCCCCCGCAAAGGAGCCCAGGGAGAAAGAAAATTATTCTTACTCATCGCCCATTCGTTGGGGGAGTACCCCGAAGGGGCGAGGGGGTGTCTGCGCACTTACCGTATCCAACATCACGCCTTCCCCGGTGGATAGGGTATCACTACCAGCATTTTACACACGTGGTTTGACCGGTTCACGATCTCGCGCACTTCGCCGGGTGCTATGGTGCAGGAGTCCATGGCGCACAGCATAGTCGCCACACCATCAATGATCACGGTCATCTCGCCCTCAAGCACCACATAAACTTTTTCAAACGGTGTTGAATCAGGTCCAGCCCCGCCACCAGGAAGGAATTGCGAGAAGCCAACCCACTGGTTCTTGGGTCCACCATCCTCAAAACCCTGAAGCCGCAAACCGACGACGCCGCGATGGTTTGGCGCTTCGTATGCTTGCGCCTCGGCAAATCGTTTGACCAGCATCAGAACGGGTCTCCGCGTTCGATACGATAATTCTGCGATGGGTCAGTGATGGCCACAAGCCGGATGATGCAACCATCGCCCCTGTCCCAGTTCCACGGGAAGAAAGCAAAGGTGCATCGCTTACCCGTGACGCTGTCCAAGTCACCACCAACATTCTCAATACCCAGGATGCCGTTCTTGAACAGGATCTGATGCACCGGTTCCCACTCCGGAAAATCCAGTGCCCAGTCGTTCCCGCCCGACCATTCGAAATATTCCTTTGCAAGATGCGGCAACAGCGGGCCGTTGCGTTGCGGGCCGATTGCCGTGGCCAGCGGGTGGTCATTGGCCTGGGTGTCATGCCCCACCACCTTCACCTGATGATCCACCATCCATTGCCCAGCCGATGGCACAAAGCCTGGGCAATAGGCAAAATAATCGCCATCCTCATAAACCTTGTGCCATCCCGTATTGAGGATCAGCACATCATGCGGGCGAATGGACGTGCCGCATGCGTTTTCCAGATCATCAGCGGTGATCGATTCCCACTTTTTCTTCGGCATCGGCACCACGATGCCCGAGCCAAAGAAATGCGGCAGCGGCACTTCATCAATGAATGGCGTGCCCTGCACCACGTGGGCTGGTGCATCGATATGCGTGGTTGAATGCATCGACGTCGTGATGCGTTGCGACAACACGCCGGATTTCGCCATATAGTGGATGCGCTCGATCTTCACGTCCTGAAAATACGGCCAGTTCGGACATTGAAAACCCCAGCGGTGTGAGAGGTTGGTGAACTTCAACCCCATCGGGTTGTCGAGATTGTCCTGAAACTCAATACCGCGCACCTTCACCATGACGTTCTCCCATAATGTTTTGTTTGATCATAGGTGAGGATTGGCGGAAGGCAATCACGATTGCGAACAGGTCAGGGCAGTCCCTCTCCGTCATCGCTGACGCGATGCCACCTCTCCCGCAAGCGGGCGAGGATGTTTTTTCCTCGCCCGCTTGCGGGAGAGGTGTCGAGCGTAGCGAGACGGAGAGGGAATATTTTCACACACCTCTGAATCCCATTACCCTCCGGATCATGATCGGGACCGCAATTGACACGATCAACAACAAGCCCATCAGGACACTGATAACAATGCCCGGCACATTGATCAGGGACAAGGCAAGCGTTGCAAATCCCAGAATGAAAACCGCCAGCACCACACCCCCAACCGTGCCCACACCACCCGCAATCGACACACCGCCAAGGATGACCATGGTGATGATGTCAAGTTCCCAGCCCAGGGCGATATTGGACCGCGTGGACCCAATGCGCGAGGTCAAGAGAAAGGCCGCAAGTCCTGCCATCAAGCCTGTAAGACTGAAGAGAACTAGTTTGTATTTTTCCACAGGAATGCCAGAGAATTTCGCAGCCGTGGGGTTGTTGCCGATGGCGTAGAGCCTGCGGCCAAAGGCGGTGCGATGCAGCGCCACCGCAAAGATCGCGGCAAGTATGAGAAACAATGCGAAGGACCAGGCAATGGGCGGCCATTTGATGAGATAGCCCTGACCCAACGTTGAAAAACCGGCTGGATAGGTGGTGATGGCCTGATCACCCAGCACGACCTGGGCCAGACCGCGAAACAGCGACATCGTGCCGATGGTGACAACAATGGATGGCAAGCCGATCTTGGTGACCAGCAGGCCGTTGAACACACCGCAAGCCAATCCCACAACCAGCCCGATGGCCGCAAGCGCCCAGGGGCCATACCCCAACCCGGCACAGAGCCCCATGGCCAGTGAGGCCAGGGCGATGATGGCGGCCACCGACAAGTCAATCTCGCGCGTCAGAATCAGCAGAGCCATGGGCAAGGCGATGATGGCCTTTTCTGAAAAGTTGAACGTGGCGTCGGACAGGGTCCAGATGTCGAGAAAATATTTCGAAATCACTGTGCCCATGACCATGACGCCGATCAGCAACAGGGCAAGGATAAACTCCCAACGCAAAAAGAGATTTGACCAGCGGAAAGGTTCCCTGTCCAAAACTTCAGTGCGCTGCGTTGCATTGCTCATGCCTTGCCTCCCGCCGCCGCACGGCGCGCTTCCGGCAAAATCAATTTACCCGCACGCTGCTCACCCCGCGCATTGATCATGACGGCGGCAAGAATGACTGCGCCCGAAATCGCCATCTGCCAGAAGGGCGTGATTTGCATCACCGGCAATGCGTTGACAATGACACCGAAAAACAGCGCGCCGAGCAACGTGCCGACAACGGTTCCCACACCGCCAGCGATGGACACCCCGCCGATGACACAGGCCGCAATGACCGTGAGTTCAAAGCCTGACGCGATTTCGGAATAAGCCACGCCATACCGCGCTACCCAGAGATAGCCACAGAGACCAGCAATTGCGCCCGACACAACATAGACCAGCAACTGTTGCCGCTTCAGATCAACGCCACAATAGCGCGCAGCAACAGGATTGCCACCCACCGCATAGAGCCCGCGGCCTGTGCGTGTTTGACCGAGGAAAATCCAGAACGAGATGGCCAGCACCACCATGATCCAGAATGTTGCAGTCACACCTAACACAGGTGTCTTGGGGAAATTCTGGAAGATATCGCCCATTTCACTCGCATTCACCTGGTTGCCACCACCATAGACGACAATAAGACCACGATAGGCCGCAAGCGTTCCCAGTGTCATCGCAATCGGCGGAATGCCGAGCCAGGAAATCAGGCTGCCATTGAACAAGCCGAGTAACGTACCAGACACAACGGCCAACGCGATGTAGGCAATAACGGGGAGCTCAGGAAAATTCTGCGCCAGCGACGCCGAAAACATGCCACTCAGTGCGAGGTTGGAGGCAACTGACAGGTCAATGCCGCGCGTCAGGATCACCATCATCTGCGCCATGGCCATCATGAACAGGATGGATGTGTCATCCAGCACATAGGCAAGATTGTCTGGCGACACGAAGGCAGGCGCATATAAGCCGATACCGGTGATCATCACCCCGACGATGAGGGCAAGTGCGAGTTCACGGTTTTTCAGCAACAGGTTCATGCGGCCTCCCGTGCGCCCGTTGCAGCCGAAACAATGGCTTCCGCCGACCACGATCCGCGATTGAATGTGGCAACAATGCGACCTTCCTTCATCACCAGAACACGGTCGGCCAATCCCATGATCTCAGGCAACTCCGAACTGACAAGAATGACGGCAAGACCCTGCTCTGCCAACTCGCCGATAAATTCATGCACGGCCGCTTTTGAACCAACGTCTATGCCTTTGGTTGGCTCATCCAGGATGATGACCTTTGGATGCGCGGCAAGCCACTTGGCGATCACAACTTTCTGTTGGTTGCCGCCAGACAGATCGGCAAGGCGCTGCTCCCAATGGGCGGCACGCACATCAAGGCGGTGTCCAAGACTGCGCGTTGCATCCAACTCTGATTTGCGATTGAGAAACAGCCCCCGCACATGCTGGGCGATAGACACAAGTGTCACATTCTCACGAATGCTGAGATCCAGAACGGCTCCCTGATGCTGGCGGTCTTCGGGCACATAGGAAATGCCAGCGGCGATTGACTGCTCCGGCGAAGTGAGCTTGATGGACTGTCCGTTCAACGTCACGGTTCCCCGGATCGGCTGTGTGAGGCCAAACAGGCACTGCATGATTTCAGACCGCCCCGCCCCTACGAGTCCGTAGAAGCCGAGAATTTCGCCCTTGCGTAAATCAAATGAAACATCGGCAAACTCCGTGGCGTTTGACAGGTCCTTGACCGTCAACACTGTTTCGCCAATCGCAATGTCCCGCTTGGGGAAGACCTGATCAATGGGCCGCCCGACCATCAGGCTCACAAGTTTTGCTTCCGTTACACTGCTGATCGGACCGTCGCCCACTTTTTCTCCGTCGCGCAGGCACACGAAACTGTCTGCGAGGCGAAAGATTTCATCAAACTTGTGCGAGATGAAAAGGATGGCGCGGCCTTCGGCCTTCAACTGTGCGATGATGCGAAACAGGTCGTCAATTTCATTGCGGGAAAGGGCTGCCGTGGGTTCATCCATGATGATGAGCGAGGCATCATGGCTCAACGCCCGCGTGATCTCGACAAGATGTTTCTGCGCCACCGAAAGGTCTTTCAGTTTTGTGTCCGGACTGAAACCGGCGTCGACTCGCTTGAGCAAAGCCGCAGCCTCAGCTTTCATCAGGGCCCAGTCCACAAGCCTGGTGCTCTTGACGGGCATATGACCCATGAAAATGTTTTCGGCCACGGTGAGTTCATCAAACATCACGGTCTCTTGATGTATGGCGGCGATGCCTGCGGACCAGGAGTCGCGCGGTGAGGCAAATGTCTTCACGGCATCCCGCACCCGAATTTCGCCTGTGTCTGGAGTGTATATGCCTGTCAGAATTTTGACGATTGTCGATTTTCCAGCGCCGTTTTCCCCCACCAGCGCCGTGACCTCGCCTGCCTTCAGCGCAAGCGAAACATCATGCAGGGCGCGCACGCCCGGAAACGATTTTGAGACGTTGAAAAGACTGAGGATGTATGGGGACATGATTGCGAAAGGCAGGCGGGGATTTTACACCCCGCCCCTGTTGATCAGAAGATCTTGGCGAATTCTTCAACGTTCGACTTGTCGAACACGAAGGGGTCTCCCATAGCCGCTTGGCCGTCTTCGCCAATCGTGGTTTCGCCCATGCGACCCATTTTCACTGTCTTTCCGGGCGATGCATCTGCACCATTGAGGATGTTGATCATGATCTGCGTTGCCGAATAACCATAGTCAACTGGGTTCCAGATGGCGAATGTATCGCAAGCGCCCTTCAGCACACCTTCCTTCATTTCCGAAGGCAGGCCAAGGCCCGTGATATAGACTTTGCCAATCAGGCCGCCATCGATGATTGCCTTTGCACCAGCGCGTATGCCGATGGTGGTTGGCGAGATCACGCCGCGCAGATTTGGGTAGGCTTTCACCAGACCTTGCATTTCGCGGTAGCTCTTGTCGTCCTGGTCATCGCCGTAAACCGTGGCGACCAGTGGCATTTCCGCATACTCAGGCTTTTTCCACTCTTCTTTCATGGCGTCGATCCATGAGTTCTGGTTGGTCATGGTGGAGGCTGCCGACAAAATGGCCACTTCGCCTTTGTTGCCGAGGGTCTTGGCAATCATTTGCACTTGCTTGGCACCGATCAAAGGAGTCGATGATGCGTTGAGATGCATGATCGTGCCTTCTTTGGCGATGGCGGAGTCAAAACTGATCACCTTGATGCCGCGTTCCATGGCCTTCTTGCCGACTGGAACAAGTGCGTTGGCATCGTTCGACGAAACGATGATGCCATCGACCTTTTGTGCGATGAGCGCGTCAATTACGGCAATCTGCTCTTCGGCAGTGGCCTTTGTGGAGGCGGTGTAGATGACTTCATAGCCACCAACTTCCTTGGCAGCTTCCATGGCACCCTTGGAGCAGGCGTCAAAATAGCTGTTGCCGAGGTTTTTCACGACCATGGCAATACGCTTGCCTTCAGCATGAACGATTGTGGTGAACAGGCCCGTGCCTGCTGCGGCAAGAGCCACCGTTGACATCAGTTTCAGCGCCTCGCGGCGATTGGTATTATACATGGAATCCTCCCAGTGTTGACAATATGAAGTGCCGCTTGGCACTCCGGTTCACACGGTTTCGGCGCACGCACATCATGCAGCCACCGAAACCGAATTTGGTTCAAAATCCAGAACGATCACTTCGACTCCGGCGTCCCGTGCAGCATCCAGCACGGAGGTCGGCGCGCCGGAGTCAGTGATCAAGGTTGACACCCTCGACAACTGGCACACCACCATGCTGCCGCGTTGTTCAAATTTCGATGAATCGGAGATAACGACAAGCTTCTCTGCCCGTGTCAACAGTTTTGTTTCGGCCCGCGCAATCAGGGGGTCACCTTCAATGATACCCATCTGCGTGATGGCATAGCAACTCATGAACATGCGCGAAGCGGTAAAATGTTGAATTGCATCCTCGTCAAACGGCGAAAGAATAATCCCTTGTTCACGATAGACCTCTCCACCTGGCAGAACAATGCGGTTGTCACTTGTTGCAATCAGTTCCGTTGCAATGGGAATCGAATTGGTCAAAACCTGCATGCGGCGCTCTCGCAGGAATTCTGCCATGAACGATGTGGTCGAACCCGCATTGATGATGATCGAATCTCCGTCGTTACAGAGGTCTGCCGCTATCCTTGCAACTGCGCGCTTGCGTTCAGCGTTCAGTGTTTGGCTGACGCCGAAAGAGCGCGTGGCGAGATGCGACTGATGCGCGACCTCGATGGCCTCAGCGCCGCCATGCACTCGTTTCAACTGACCCATCTCTTCAAGCTTCACCAAATCCCGGCGCAACGTTGCTGACGAAGCATTCAGTTCGTCCACGAGCGTCGTGACACGGATCACGCGACGTTCGCGAACCATGGTCAAGATTCTTTGCCAGCGCTCTCTTTCATGCATTGCTCAGAATTACTCACTTTCGCTCATGTTGGTCAAGAATGATTCATGATTGTGCATCGCAAAACGTCGTTGCAGTGCAAGATGAGCAATTTTCACAGAAAAAAGTTTGACGATGATTGAACGTGAGCATATGTCTGGCGATATGTCAAACCTGCTTCTTGTGTCCCTGTGGGACAGTCAATACGCCAAGACGCTCGATGAACCGGAGCTTTTGCTGTACCGGTCAAATCTATTGGGCGCAGATCTTCGCATCACGAACTTTGGAGGCGGCAACACCTCGGCGAAAGTCATGCACAACGATCCTTTGACAGGAGCAGACGTGCGGGTGCTGTGGGTCAAGGGCTCAGGCGGTGACATCGGCTCCATGAAACGTGATGGCTTTGCAACGCTTTACATGGACAGACTGGAGAGCTTGAAGGGGCTTTACAAAAACCTGGACCAGGAAGACGCTATGGTGCATGCGCTCAATCATTGCATCTTTAACCTCAATCCGCGTGCGCCATCCATTGATACGTGTCTGCATGGCTATGTGCCATATGCGCACGTGGATCACGTGCACTCCGATGCTGTGATTGCCCTTGCCGCAGCGGAGGATTCAGAAGCGCTGACGAAAAAAGTGTTCGGTGATGAAATGGGTTACTTGCCATGGCAACGGCCCGGCATTGATCTTGGCATCAAGCTGGGATCCATGGCAGCGGCAAATCCGAAAATGGTGGGTGTTATCCTGGGTAGTCACGGGCTGTTCACGTGGGCAGAGACGGCAAGCCAGTGCTACGAAACAACGCTGCGCATCATCAACAAGGCTGCGCTCTTGCTAGACCAGAATTGCAAGCGGCCCGCGTTCGGCGGTGAGAAAATAGAGTCACTCTCGCCTGGTGAGCGCAAGGCAACTGCCATTCGCCTGCTGCCGGAAATACGTGGACGCATATCGAAAGAAGAACACAAGGTCGGACATTTTACCGACGCAGCGGAAGTTCTCGAATTCGTGAACTCGAAACGGCTGGATGCACTGGCTCCGCTCGGCACCTCGTGCCCCGATCATTTTCTGCGCACCAAGATCAGACCAATGATCATACCACTTAATGCTGGTGGAGAGACGCTTGACGCTTTGCTGCAATCCTACAGAACCGACTATGCAGCATACTATGACCGTTGCAAGCACCCAAACTCCCCCGCCATGCGTGATGCGAACGCTGTGATCTATCTCGTGCCACAAGTCGGCATGTTGTCGTTTGCCAAAGATCGTGCGACTGCGCGCATTGCCGCCGAATTCTACATCAACGCCATCAATGTGATGCGCGGTGCGTCCGGAGTTTCGAAGTACAAGGGACTTCCCGAGCAAGAAGCCTTCAATATTGAATACTGGTTGTTAGAGGAAGCAAAGCTTGCCCGTATGCCAAAAGCAAAACCGCTGCAGGGCCGTGTGGCCTTGGTGACAGGTGGCGCCTCTGGCATTGGATTGGCCATAGCCGAAAAACTCGCCTCACAAGGAGCCTGTGTCACGATTGCCGACATCAATGATGATGGCATGGCCGAGGTCATTTCAGATTTCAGCACGCGCCATGGTCGCGACACCATGCACAGCGTCAACATGGATGTGACATCAGAGGCCGCCGTGATCGCCGGGTTCGAAAGTACAATTCATCGTTTTGGTGGTCTGGATATCGTGGTCAACAATGCCGGCATCGCCATTCCCTCGCCAGCTGATGAAACATCACTTGAGATCTGGAACAACCAGATGGCGATTCTCGGCACCGGTTATTTTCTGGTAGGCCGCGAAGGCTTCAAGCTGCTCAAGAAGCAGAATTGCGCGGGCAGCATGATCTATATTGCATCGAAGAACGGCATGGTGGCGTCACCCGGAACATCCGCCTACGGAGCAATGAAGGCGGCTGAAATTCATTTGGCAAGGGTGTTGGCAGCAGAAGGTGCCGCTTACGGCATTCGCGTCAACACCGTCAACCCGGACGCTGTGCTGCGCGGCTCCAAAATCATGTCGGAGGGTTTCCGCCAGAGCCGCGCTGCCAGTTTGAAAATCAAACCCGAAGAACTGGAAGACCACTACCGCAAACGGTCCTTGTTGCAACGCAGTGTCTACCCGGAAGACATTGCTGAAGCCGTCTACTGGTTTGCATCCGATGCGTCGAACAAGTCAACAGGAAACATCTTCAATGTGGATGCAGGCCATCTCGCCTCATTCACCAGGTAAGCCATCATGACTTTCAGCATCTCGGAAGATTTCATCGCCTCACACAATGCCCGACACAAGGCAGCCCATGATGAAGACTATGCCCATCTCTCCCGGCAGTTGGAACGGCGCGGCATCGCCATTGAAGCCATCGTCAAGCGCGTGATGGACTATGCCGTAGCAGTTCCCACCTGGGGCGTCGGAACAGGCGGCACGCGCTTTGCACGTTTTCCAGGCCCCGGAGAACCGCGCAACATTCACGACAAGCTTGAGGACTGTGGCGTCATTCACCAATTGACGCGCGCAACGCCCAATGTTTCGCCGCACTTACCGTGGGACAAGGTTTCCGACTATCGTGCCCTGAAGCAGGAAGCATCGCAATATCAATTGGGCTTTGACGCGGTAAACTCCAACACGTTTCAGGACCAGACCGGGCAGCGCCACTCCTACAAGTTTGGCTCACTCGCCCACGCAAACAAGGCCACACGGCAACAGGCGGTGGAACACAATATCGAATGCATCGAAATCGGCCAGCAGCTTGGTTCGAATGCACTCACCGTTTGGATTGCAGACGGCTCAAATTTTCCGGGCCAATCAAATCTGTCACGCGTGTTTGACCACTACATCGAATCACTGAAGTCAATCTACGATGCACTTCCCAAAAACATGCTCGTGTTTCTTGAACACAAGATGTATGAGCCCGCCTTCTATTCCACAGTCATTTCAGACTGGGGTTCGAGCTATATGGCGGCAACGGAACTTGGCCCCAAGGCAAAATGCCTCGTCGATCTTGGCCATCACGCACCGAATACAAACATTGAACAGATCGTGGCACGGCTCGTTCATGCCAACAAGCTGGCGGGCTTTCATTTCAACGACTCCAAATATGGCGACGATGATCTTGACTCCGGTTCCATCGATCCGTTTCGTCTGTTTCTGGTTTTCAATGAACTGGTGGATGCCGAGCACCGAAAGGTCGCAGGGTTCAACCCGGCCTACATGATTGACCAAAGCCACAATGTGACCGACCCGATTGAAAGCCTGATGGGGTCCGCCATGGAAATCACGCGCGCTTTCGCCAAGGCGCTTCTGGTGGACCGCAATCAATTGGATCAATTGCAGGAAACCAGTGACGTGATGGCCGCACATCGTCTGATGAAGACGGCCTACAACACCGACGTGACACCATTGCTCTGCGAAGTGCGCCAACGCAAGGGTGGTGCCTTGCACCCCTGGGCGTGCTACCGCGCATCCGAATACCGGGCGACGAAAGCCGCGGAGCGCCCCGCTGTCATAGGATCTGCCTCCGGCATCGTCTGATCAGGGCATGCCGGGGCCATGCACGCATGTCCCGGCAACATAAGTGCTTCTCACCGCACGGTCATCACCCAACATCATCAATGCGAAGAGCACATCGTCTATGGACTGTGAGAGTTCCTGACGGCTCTTGAGCACCGCTGTTGCCTCAGGGTCCAGCACCACAACGTCGGCAAACTTGCCTACCTCGAGACTGCCGGTTTCATGGTCAAGCTTCAACCTCTCCGCATTGCCCAGTGTGGCGAGACGAAACAATTCGTGTACGGAGGGTTTGTATCCACCCAGCATTTGGAGTTTGTAGGCTTCACCGAGCGTTGCGAGCATGGAGTAGTTTGTGCCACCCCCCACATCGGTGGCCACAGCCAGGTGCATGTCATTCATTTCCTGCATTTTCATGATGCCTGATCCCAGAAATGCGTTGGACGTTGGACAATGAATAACAGTTGAACCCGCTTCCCTCAGACGCTTGCGCTCCCGCTCAGACAAATGAATGCCATGGGCAAACAGGCTGCGCTCGGACAACAAGCCGTATTGATCATAAACATCGGTGTAATCTATGGCATTTGGAAACAGCTTGAGGACAAGAGAAATTTCCGCGACACTTTCCGAGATGTGGGTTTGCATCAACGCACCGGGCAATGTCCGCAAAAGTTGACCGGACACGGCGAGCTGCGCCTCGGTGGAAGTAACCGCAAAGCGTGGTGTCACCGCGTAGCGCAGGCGGCCCTGGTTGTGCCACCTGTGATAAAGCGCTTCAGTTTCAATAGCACCCTGTTCCGCAGTATCCTGCACCTCTGGAATGGCATTGCGATCCATCATGGATTTTCCGGTGATCATGGCCATGTTGAACTTGCGAGCCTCGGCAAACAGCGCATCAACTGATTGTCTGTGCACAGAGCAAAACGCCATCGCTGATGTGGTGCCGTGGGCAAACAGGCGTTGCACGAACGTGGCCGCTGCCGCTTTCGCATAATTTTCAACGGCGTAATGCGCTTCCTCTGGAAAGGTGTAGCGGGTCAACCAGTCCAACAGGTCCCTGGCTGATGCGGCCAGCATGCGATATTGCGGAAAATGAATGTGAGCGTCAATGAAACCTGGCAGCAGCAGACAGCGATCATGATCATGCGTCACATAGCCTTGAAAAACCGGGGGTAGATTTTGAAAAGCGCCAACCCACTCAATGCGTCCATTGTCATCAAAAGCCAGGGCACCGTGCGTTTCATGGCTGATGTTTTGCAGCGAGCCGGAAAATCCAATGAGTTGACCCCGGAGAATTGTGCCCATCATCCAACCCTGCGTGATGTATCTGTCATGAAGGTCGACAACGCGGAATCAAGTTGCAGGATCTGCGCCACCACCGAGGCCGCAATCGCAGCGGGATGTTTGGATGCGATATCGCCGACACCAATAGGGCAGATCAAGGCCCTGATGGATTTCTGGTCGATACCGGCCTCCAGCAAGCGTTTTTCAAACCGTGCACGTTTTGTGGCACTGCCAATGACACCCACACGAACAATTCTGGAATTGCGTAAGGCAGCATCGACTAGTGCAAGATCAAGCGCATGGGAATGACTCATGACGAAGGCAAGCGTTCCAGAAGGCGCATCCTGGAGACATTGCACGGGATCATGCACCTGAAGTGGTCGTGCGTTCTGCGGCAACCAGGAAGGAAAGGCATTTGGCCTCGGGTCAATCCAGGTGATGTCAAACGGCAAGGGGGCCAGGGCCATGACCAGGGCACGGCCCACATGACCTGCGCCAAAAACATAGATGGCCCTCTGCATTTCAATATCAGTGATCGACCTTGATTGAATCATGGTCAAAGCATCGCGATCAAACACTTCGATACTGACTTCGACACGACCCCCACAGCACTGTCCCAGATCAGGACCCAAAACGTAATCAATCCTTCGCGTGGCGATAGACCCGGCCAGCATGGATTGCGCCTCAGCCATGGCTTTCCATTCCAGTGTACCGCCGCCAATCGTGCCATGAAAACCGTCCGGTGTCACAATCATCCAGGCATCGGTGCCGCGCGGCACTGACCCCATTGTCTTGATGACGCTGACCAGGGCGCAAGCGCCTTGCGTGGTCACCGCTTTCGTCAATGTGGTCCAGCGATTCATGGCCGCATGGCTTTCACGGCCTGCATGACTGCTTCAGGCGTAGCTGGCGCACCAAGCGGAGGACGCCGCCCCGGATGCAGACTCGCAACCGCGTCATAGATTGCAGCCCACACGGAAATGCCAAGCATCAAAGGCGGTTCACCAACAGCCTTCGAGTGATAAATGGTGTGCTCCCGGTTGCCTTTTGACTCATAAAGATCAACCCGGAAATCTTCCGGCACATCAGACGCACAGGGAATCTTGTAGGTTGCTGGCGCATGCGTGCGCAGGCGGCCTTTCTCGTCAAACACCAGTTCTTCCGTGGTAAGCCAGCCCATGCCCTGCACGAAAGCACCTTCGATCTGGCCAATGTCGATGGCGGGATTAAGTGACTTCCCCACATCATGCAGGATGTCGACGCGGTCAACCTTCATTTCACCCGTGAAAGTGTCAATCGTCACTTCGGCACAGGCTGCTCCATAGGCAAAATACAGGAATGGATTGCCCTTCGCCTTGGCGCGGTCCCAGTGAATTTTGGGTGTGGCGTAGAAACCCGTTGAAGAGAGTGAGATGCGGGCGACGTGGCACGCCTTTGCAAGTTCAGCAAAGCTCATCCGCTTGTTGCCGGCCATGACAGAATCATCAACGAAGCTTATGCGGGACTTTGCGACCTTCCAAAGCTTGGCAGCGTGCCCCATCATTCTTGCCTTGATTGTGTCTGCTGCCGCTTTTGCTGCCATGCCATTCAGGTCAGTACCGGACGATGCGGCCGTTGGCGAAGTGTTGGGAACTTTGGCCGTCGTTGTCGCCGTGATGTGAACGCGCCGCACATCAATGGCAAAGCTCTCCGCCACCACTTGCGCCACCTTGACATAGAGCCCCTGCCCCATCTCCGTGCCGCCATGGTTCAAATGCACGGAACCGTCCGTGTAGACATGAACCAGCGCACCAGCTTGATTGAGGTGGCTCAACGTAAACGAAATGCCAAACTTCACCGGCGTCAGAGCCAGGCCTTTCTTCATGATGCGATTCTCAGCGTTGAAAGCGTTCACACCTTGCCGCCGCAAGCGATAGTCTGACGTCTTTTCAAGCTGGCCCACTAGCCCATCAAGAATATTGTCTTCAAGTTTCTGGGTGAAGGGCGTTGTGTCGCGGCCTTTGCCATAGAAGTTGCTTTTGCGCACATCAAGGGAATCAAGCCGCAACGTGGCCGCAATGTCGCTCATCATGCGTTCGGCAAACAACATGCCCTGCGGTCCACCGAAACCGCGGAAGGCCGTATTCGATACTGTGTTCGTGCGCAGACGGCGCGACTTGATATGCAGCGCCGGATAAAAATACGCGTTGTCAGCATGAAACATGGTGCGGTCATTGACACCCATGCTCAGGTCGGCTGAGTAGCCGCAGCGCGACAAAAACTCTACGTCAACGCCTTTGAGCACCCCCCGTTCATCAAAGCCGGATACATAGTTGACCCGCATGTCATGGCGCTTGCCGGTCATGATCATGTCATCATCGCGATCAAGCCTGCACTTGGCGGGACGACCTGTCACATGTGCCGCAAGTGCTGCAAGGGCTGCCCATTGCGCCGCCTGGGATTCCTTGCCGCCGAATCCTCCACCCATGCGGCGGCATTCACAGGCGATCTTTGCATCCATGACACCCAGCATCTTGGCAATGATGTGCTGGACTTCCGTTGGATGTTGTGTGGAACAGTGCACGGTCATGCCGCCGTGTTCCTCAGGGATGGCAAGACTCACCTGGCCTTCGAGATAGAAGTGCTCCTGGCCTCCGATGTGGAAAGACTCTTCGATGCTGTGTCTGGCCATGGCCATGACCCTTGCAGCATTTCCCCGTTTGAAAGCGTATGGAGGCAGAATATCCTCTGTGCGCATGGCAATTGCGTCGTCGACGGAGACGGCCGGCCGATCCACGTCGATTTCAATTTTTGCCAGGCTTGCCGCCCGTCTTGCTGCGTCGCGGCTTTCCGCCACGACGGCAAAAATGACTTGTCCGTGAAAGGCAATGTCATGCCCGGCGAATATCGGGTCATCACCCATGGCCGGGCTGCAATCATTGATGCCAGGAATATCTTTTGCCGTCATCACAGCGACGACACCGGGCGCATTGCGCACGGCTTCCAAATCAAGCGCGACGATCCTGCCCTTTGCAGCTTCGCGGGCAAAGCCCGGGGCCACATGAAGCAGGCCGTCCGGCTCGCGCATGTCATCAATGTAAACGGCACTCCCCTCAACGTGGAGTGCCGCTGAATCATGGGCAAGGGGTTTGCCAACGGTCTTGGTCGTCACATGCTTCATGCCGCACGGCTCCGCACACCCACAAGGCGGGTTGACCCATTCCCACCCAATTCATGCAAGGCCCTGAGCAGAAGTCCTTTTGCAGTATCAATCCGATACACCGATGACGCCCGCATGTCGTCGATGGGCTGATAGTCTCTGGCCAGCATGTCAAGAACGGGCTGGAACGAAGCGTCATCCGCCAGATTGAGATCACGCAATGCGGCCTCGGTCTGCGGTGCCCGCCTGGGCGTGGCGGCCATGCCGCCCATCGCCAGCAACGCTTGCCGAATGTGATTGCCTTCTCGTTTCACTTTCAGCGCGAACATGACGGCAGAGATATCCTGGTCAAATCTTTTTGAAACCTTGTAAGCGCGAAATTCCTCATCGGACTTGAGTTTTGGTACGTCAATGCGCCACACAAGTTCTCCCGCCTTTCGATCCTGTTTGCCATAGGCGATGTAAAAATCGTCGAGTGGCATGGCTCGTTCGGTTGTGCCGTGTCGAAGATGCAAGGTAGCACCCAGGGCAATCAGCATGGGTGGCATGTCACCAATTGGCGAACCATTTGCAATATTGCCACCAATGGTGCCAGTGGCGCGCACCTGTGTAGATCCGATGCGGCGCATGACTTCGCCAATATCAACATCGAAATCTGACAAGCCTTGCATGGCATCGGCGTAGGTTACGGCGGCACCCATGTGCAAGGTTGCAGACGTCATTGTCATGGCATGTAGAGCCTTGACATTGAACGTGTGAATGATCTTCGGCAGCACACGCAATTGCTTTGTCACCCAAAGCCCAACGTCAGTCGCACCACTCACAATCGTTGCATCGGGATGTTCGAGTGAAAGCTGTGTCAGGCTTTCAGCATATGCCGGGATGGCCATGAAGCCGTCACCTGTTTTCACAAACACATCTTCCGCCATGTCAATTGCTTGCAGGGCAACGCCAGTGGCTCCTGCAGCCTCAGCCCATGCGTCCAGCGCTTGACCTCCGCAGGCTTCCCTGGCTGCATCAATGATTGACCGGTATCCCGTACAACGGCAAAGATTCCCCGCGATATGGTCAACAATTTCCTGTCGGGTCGGCGCTTGCCCCTTGTGATACAGCGTGAACAGAGCCATTACAAAACCCGGTGTACAGAAGCCACACTGGGACGCATGATGTTTCACCATGGCACTTTGCACCGGATGCAAAACCCCGTTGCGCTTCAGATCATCAACCGTCACCAGTTCGCAGCCATGCAACTGTCCGACAAACATGATGCAGGCATTCACTGGTTCGTAAACAAGTCTGCCATTTTTCCATCGACCAAGCGCCACCGTGCAGGCACCGCAGTCTCCCTCGTTGCACCCTTCCTTGGTGCCCTTGGATTTTTCTTCGAGCCGCAGATAGTCGAGCACGGTTTGCGTCGGGTTTGCAGGCTTCAAATCCACACGCTTGCCACGTCGCAGAAACGAGATTGCATCACGCATTGCCATCAGCTCCCGCGATAGGTTGAATAGCTGAATGGCGACAGCAGCAAGGGCACATGATAATGCTGAGATGCGTCTGCTATGCCAAAGCAGATGGGAATGACGTCCAGAAACAGCGGCTCTTGCAGAGGCGCTGCCGATTGGCGAAAATAGTCGCCCGCATGAAACCTGAGTTCATAGCTGCCCACAGAAAAAGCCTCGCCTTCCAGAATCGGGCCCTCGATACGCCCGTCAGCATTGGTGGTCACCGTGAGAATGTGGTCGCCACCCCGCACGACTTCGATCTGCAATCCCTGCGCCGGCTTGCCCTTGGCCGTATCGAGAACATGTGTGGTGAGTTTACCCATCGCTGTTTGGCCCTGCCGTGAAATCATCCAGCAGTGTCCACTAAAATGCACCTCATGGCAACGGCGGCAAAGTGACGTTTCGCCTCAGGCCGGAAGCACCAGAACGGCCCGGAAATCATTGACATTTGTCAGGGTTGGCCCGGTGATGACCAAGTCGTCAAGGGCCTTGAAAAACGAATAACTGTCGTGCCTTTCGAGAAAATCGCGGGCCCTCAATGACGCGTTGCCTGCCCGTTCGAGTGTGTCGGGCGAAACCAATGCCCCGGCGGCGTCCTCGGTTCCATCGATGCCATCTGTATCCCCTGCCAGAGCCCAAACGCGGGTGCGCCCCTGCAAGGCGATCACAAGGGACAAGAGAAATTCGGTATTGCGACCACCTCTTCCTGCCTGGGCGTTTCGGAGCGTGACCGTGCCCTCACCTCCCGAAAGCAAAACGCAAGGTGCAGAAACAGGCAAACCATGCTGTTGCGACGACAGGGCAATCGCTGCCATGATCTTGCCCATGTCGGTGGCTTCGCCTTCCAGGGCGTCACCCAGCACGAGGGGCGTCACCCCCCTGGCCTGCGCGTGTTCGGCAGCAGCGCGCAAAGCCAGAATGGGTGATGCAATCATGCGCACATCTGACGTGGCGTTTGGACCTGGAATGAATGGCTTTTTCAACACCGCTTCAACAACAGGTGACACAACGACCCGGTGGCGGTTCAGAATGTCGCGCGCATCATGTGGGGTCGAAGCATCGAACACTGTTGGACCGGAAGCAATAATGGCAGGATCGTCTCCAGGCACATCGGATATGACCAGGGTCACGACCCGCGCAGGGTGGGCTGCTGCTGCCAGCTTTCCGCCTTTGACGCGAGAAAGATGCTTGCGCACAATGTTCATCTCGCCAATGCTGGCACCACTGTTGAGCAAAGCCCGATTGATGTCTTGTTTGTCTGTCAGGTTCATGCCTTCTGCCGGGGCAACCAGCAGCGCCGATCCGCCACCTGAGATCAGGGCGATGACAACATCATGTTCCTGCAAACCCGAAACAGCATTCAAAATTTCCTGGGACGCCAAAAGACTATTGTCATCCGGCACCGGATGTGCAGCTTCGATGATCTTTATTCTCGACGTTGGCACAGCATGGCCATAGCGCGTCACAACGACACCAGTCACGCCCACATCGGGCCAGGCACGCTCCAGGGCCGCAGCCATGGCCGCTGATGCCTTGCCCGCTCCGACAACGATGCAACGTCCCTTTGGTTTTTCTGGCAGATGGGGAAACAGCACCTTGAACGGATCTGCACTGGCAACGGCCACATCAAAGAGTTCGCGCAGCAATAGGCGGGCGGCAGCATCATTCATCGGAACACCGGCTTCAGCTTCTTGCGAAACGCGTCCAGGCCAGCAGCAAGATCGCCGCTGCCCGCCGCAACATAGCCACCCAGCGCTTCAATGGCAGCTTCGGTTTCCTCACCCTCACCCATGTTGATCATGAGTTTTGCCAGCCGCGTGGCCGTGGGGCTGCGACCGGCAATCTGTCTGGCCATGGTCACGCCTGCTGCATGACTCTGTCCCTTCGGCACAACCTTGTCGACCAGCCCCAGCGACAACGCTGTGGCTGCATCAAACACATCACCTGCAAGCGCCATGCGACGCACAAGCTGACTGCCAAACCGACGCACGGCCCGTTGTGTGCCAGACCAGCCGGGAATGATGCCAATCCCGGTTTCCGGTAGCCCGATTTTGACGTGCTCCTCCGCAATGCGAAAATCAGCCGTGACGGCAAGCTCCAGACCGCCTCCCAGGCAATGGCCGTTGAGGGCCGCAATGAGCGGATGCCTCATGCGGGTCAGCGCATCAAATGCCCGATGGCCCTGGCGCACCCACTTCATGGCAAAATCTTCAGCCGACCAGCTTGACCAGGCCTCAATGTCGCCACCGGCGCAAAATGACTTTTCACCCGCTCCCGTGAGAACGACGGCACGAACGCCTTGCGCATTGTCGGTGATCACAGCCGCGCGTTCGAGGGCAAGGATCATGTCAAAATCCAGAGCATTCAACTTTTCCGGACGCTCAACTCGAATACTGGCGATGCTGTCGTCAATTGAAAGAATGATGCGCCTGTCGCCAGTGTCATGCATGAAGTTTCAGCCCCAGTTTTTCCGGTCCGAACAACAGCGGGTCCATGCTCTTCAACGCGGGCGAGACAAGTAATGGAAATTCTGACTGATCCAGAATGTTCAACCGCAAATCCGCACCCGGCGCTATTTCAGTGACCACAATGCCTTGTTCCGTCAGCTTCATGACACACCGCTCGGTAACGTAGGTGACGTCCTGCCCTTGGGCCACGCCACGGCGACCTGAAAAGGATATCTGCTCGACATCCTTCACAAGTTTTTTAACTTTGCCTTCCTGCGTGATGCGAAGTTTTCCATCCGCAACATCCATCTTGGCACCGGCGTTGAAAAAACCCGAGTAGATAATTTTTCTGGCACGAGCCGTGATGTCTACAAAACCACCAGCACCAGCAGTGACGTGTGGTTTGACACCCAGCTTCGAAACATTGACTGATCCGTGGCTGTCGATTTGCAAGAATGACAATAGCGAGCAATCAAAACCAGCCGCCTGAAAATAGGTGAATTGATAAGCTGAGGGCACAAAGGCCTCGGCATTGGAAGCACAACCAAACTGAAAGTCCAGCAACGGCACGCCGCCAACAGGACCCTGCTCGAGAACCCATGTGCAGCGACCGTGCAAGCCCTCTTCAATGAGTATGCGCGGCACATTCGCCGATACGCCAAAGCCAAGATTGACAGCCCAGCCGTCACGCAGATCCTGCGCCACGCGCCTTGCGATAACCTTGCCGGTGCCAAACTCCATCAAGGCAAAACTTTCGAGCGGACGCCGCTCCTCACCCGATATCGCGGCATCGTATGGCGTCTGTGTCGTCTGCCATTGATCAGGCACCTCAACGATATAGTCGACGAGAATTCCCGGCACACGCACAGTGTGTGGCTTGATACTTTCATTTTCAACGACTTGGCGCACCTGCGCAATCACGATGCCACCCGTATTATGGGCAGCGAGAGCCAGTTCCATGGCACCGAGGCAAGCCCCTTCCTGATCAAACGTCATGTTGCCACGGCTGTCGCACGTGGAACCGCGTATGATTGAAACGCCGGGTGTGATGACAGGAAAATACAGCCACTCCTCACCATCAAACGCGATTCTGCGAACAATCCTGGTTGCCGCTGCCTTGTCGTTCATGGCACAGCCCTCATTGGCCGGATCAACAAACGTATCAAGGCCAACCTTAGTGATAACGCCGGGACGCTTTGCTGCGGCCTCACGCATCATGTCAAACAGAACGCCGGACGGGACATTGTAGGCCGGAATCTGGTTGCTAGTCACCATTTGCCAGATGGCAGGCGGCTCCGATGTTGACGGCCCGGAGGGGTAGGAGCCCGCGATGATGCGCGCAACAAGACCTTTTTTTGCGATGTGGTTTATACCTTTGATGCCAAACATATCCCCCGCTGCGATGGGGTGGATCATGGTCAGGTTTTTCGGCGCTTGCGCACTGTCAAAACATTCGCCGATGGCTTGCAAGACAGCATCAGGGCAATTCAGTCCGGAAGACGCATTGACAGCAACAACTGCGCCATCGGGAATTTGGCGGGCCGCTTCATGGGCGGAAACTATTCTTGACATTCTTCACCTGTTGCCGCGGATCAAGTCTGCGGCCTTCTCTGCAATTGCAATCGTGGGCGCGTTGGTATTGGACGAAACGACTTGCGGCATGATGGAACTGTCGCAGACACGCAAGCCCTCAAGCCCATGCACCCGCAGATCCAACCCAACAACAGACATCTCATCAGTACCAAGTTTGCACGTGCCTACGGGATGATAGGATGAACGCGCATTGGCGCGAGCGACTTCAATATAATCTTGCTTTGACTTGCAGGAAGTACCGGGAAAATGTTCACGTGCAATGTATTTTGCAAATGATTTGGCACGACCAATTTCCTGTGTCACCTTGATGCCGTCAATATGTCGCTCAAGATCATAGGGATCTGCGAAGGAGTTGGGATCAATGATGGGCGCGTCTTCAATGCGATTTGAGCGTAACGTGACACTGCCGCGCGAACGCGGTCTTGTGTGGTAGGAGTTACAGGTGGCACCGTTGCCGCCGGGCACGCTTCCCACACCCTCTTCAATGCCGGCACCTGCGAGAAAGTGGAATTGCAAGTCCGGTGTTTTTTCACTCCGGTCTCCCCACCAGAAGGCTCCGGCTTCAACAATGTTGGATGCCACAGGCCCGGTTTTGAACATGAGATACTGCAGACCGGCCAAGGCCGCCCAATGTGGTTTTTTGTACTTGTCATAGGAGTGGGCACCGTTGAGTTGCCACACCACATCAGTTGAAAAGTGATCATGAAAATTCTGGCCAACGCCTGGAAGGTCGTGGGTCACGTCCACACCCACCGATCTCAGATGCTCCGCCGGGCCAATGCCAGACAGCATCAGAAGTTTTGGTGAGCCAATGGCGCCAGAGGTGACGATGATTTCACGATCTGCATCAAGCCGCTTGACGCTGCCACCTTCGACGATCTCCACAGCCTTGGCACGCCCGCCCGCGATGATGATCCGTTTCACCGTCAGACCCGTGCGCAGTTCGAGATTGGGTCGTGTGAGTGCGGGGCGCAGATAACCAACGGCAGCGCTGCAGCGCCTGCCATTCCTGGTGGTGGTCTGGTAGAGACCGGCACCTTCCTGTTGACCAGAATTGAAATCAGCATTGAAGGGCATGCCGATGTCCATACAACCCTGCACAAAGCTTTGCGACAACGGCGAAGGCGTGCGCAAATCAGACACACTGAGAGGACCCTCCGTGCCGTGGTCAGCGCCAGCAAGGCGCGTGTTACCTTCGGACTTGATGAAACTGCTTTTAAGATCCGACCAGCTCCAGCCTGTGCAGCCCAAGTCATTGGCCCAATGATCGTAGTCTTCAGGACAACCACGCGTGAAGATCTCAGCATTGATGGAACTGCCGCCGCCCAGCACACGGGCCTGCGGGTAAACAGCCCGCCGATTGTTCGCGTGTTTCAAGGGTGCCGTTTCGTAGCCCCAGATCAGATTGCCCGACGTCATCTTCGCAAATCCGACGGGAAGGTGAATATAGGGGTTCGTGTCTTTGGGGCCAGCTTCCAGAAGCAGAATGCGGGCGTCCGGCATTTCAGACAGCCTGGCCGCCAGAACACATCCGGCAGAACCAGCCCCTACAATGATATAGTCATAACCTGCCATACAGATTGGTCCACACGCCTTGCCAAGTTCGCAATGCGGCGCTATAAATAACCAAATAGTTATTTGTTGGCAAGGGACTTTGACAAAACACGCAAAACCCCAGGTTCGGGATCCCGATGCGACCAGGCTGCGCATTCTTGCAGCGGCCATGCGGGAATTCGCCAGATTCGGGCTGGGTGGTGCCAGGATTGATCGTATTGCGCTACGCGCCAGATCCAACAAGCGCATGCTCTATCATTACTTTGGCAACAAGGACGACCTCTTTGCCATCACGGTTGAAAATGCCTATGCCGAATTCCGTGAGAGGGAAGCCGCCTTGCAGCTTGATGCGCTGGAGCCCGTTGCCGCCATGCGTGAGTTGGTGAACTTCATCTGGGACTACTTCCTGGCCCATCCGGAATTTATAACCCTCGTCAACAGCGAGAATTTGCACAAGGCGAGGCACCTGAAAGCTTCGAAGCGCAACACTGAAATCAGTCGGAAATTCGTGGGCCGCATGCAAGCCTTGCTGTGCCGCGGTGAAACATCAGGCGTATTCCGTTCCGGGCTTGACCCCGTGCAAGTCAATATTTCCATTGCGGCCATTGCTTATTATTATCTGACCAACCAGTTCACGGGCTCAATTGTTTTCGAGCGGGACCTGATGTCCAAACAGGCACTGGCCGCACGCCTGGCCTTCAATATCGCTACCGTTCTGCGCATGGTGTGTACAGCGGATACCGTTGCACGACTGGAAAAAAATGGGGAATTGAAGTGATGGGACAGGTTCTGGTCACTGGTGCAGCACGCGGCATTGGCAAGGCGATAGCACTGGCCATGGCACGGGCGAATTTCGATGTGGCTGTGGCCGATCTCGACGATTCCGGCCCCCTGCAAGTCGTGGCAAGCGCGATCGCTGCGATGGGCATGAAAACCGCAGCCTTGAAGGTTGATGTGTCAGACCTTCAGGCCCACGAAGCCCTTCTGGATGCTGCAGAAGCAGCACTCGGTCCGCTCACCACGCTTGTCAACAATGCCGGTGTGTCCGTGATATCTCGTGGCGATCTCCTCAATGTGTCCGTTGAAAGCTATGATCGTTGCATGGATGTCAATGCGCGGGGCACGTTTTTTCTCACCCAGGCCTTCGCCCGAAGGCTGCGTGAGAACCTGACGGAATGCCATCGCAGCATCATCACCATCACGTCTGCAAATGCCACCGCAGTATCGATTGAGCGCGGCGAGTACTGCATGTCGAAGGCGGCCTCATCCATGATGTCCAGACTTTTTGCAGGCCGCCTCAGCGACGAAGATATTGGTGTTTATGAGATTCAACCTGGCTTCATCGAAACGGATATGACTACTCCATCCAAGGCAAGATATGATGCATTGATTGACAGGGGCCTGACAGTGATCAAGCGGTTTGGCACACCGGATGAAGTCGCGCGAATTGCGCTCACACTTGCTTCCGGGCTGTTACCTTACACAACAGGACAGGCCATTCAGGCCGATGGCGGCTTGTTGACGGTCAGGTATTGAGAATGAAAATCGATCTCCCAACGGGCAAATATGTGCTGCAAGCTTCGCCGCTTTCTGTTCAACCACCCGCAAGGCCATTCAATCGCGTGGCGTTTGCGGCGGCCCATGTGGTGGCTGATCCGCTTTCAAATGCCGAATCTTCTGGAAAGCCATCCATCGACTGGGCAACAACCATGGCCTACCGCACGCACCTCCTGGACCTTGGCTTTGGCATTGCCGAAGCCATGGACACATCGCAACGTGGCATGGGCCTGGATTGGCCGAATGCGCTGGAGTTGATCCGGCAATCGCTGACCAATGCAGGTTCACGCGCCAACCTGATCTATTCCGGCTGCGGCACCGATCATCTGCTTCCCGAAGACGCTCATTCTATTGACGATGTCGTAAAGGCCTATCTTGAACAGCTGCATGCCATTCAAAAACTGGACGGCAGGATCATCATGATGGCAAGCCGCGCACTGGTGCGTGTGGCAAAATCTCCTGAGGACTATGTGAGGGTTTATGCGCGCGTACTTGCCGAGGTGGATCATCCTGTCGTGTTGCACTGGCTTGGCGGCATGTTCGATCCCGCCTTGAAGGGCTATTGGGGGCAGGATCAGTTTGAAGCCACGCTGGAAACGGCACTGCGGGTAATTGCAGACAATGAGTCGAAGGTGGACGGCATCAAGATTTCGTTGCTTGACGCTGACAAGGAAATCATCATGCGGCGGCGCCTGCCTCAGGCGGTCAAAATGTACACGGGTGATGATTTCAACTATCCCGATTTGATTGCGGGAGATGGCAAGGGTTTCTCCCACGCACTCCTCGGTATATTTGATGCCATTGCACCGGCGGCCTCAGCAGCACTTGCGGCCTTGGCCAATCAAGATCATGCCACCTATTATCGGCTCTTGGCACCCACGGTGCCACTTTCACGATTGATTTTCAGAGCACCCACCCAGTTCTACAAAACCGGAATCGTATTTTTGGCCTGGCTCAATGGACATCAAAATCATTTCGTCATGATCAATGGTGCCCAGGCCATGCGGCCGCTTTCCTATTTCGTCGACTGTTTCAAATTGGCTGATCAAGCCAGTTTGCTCCGTGATCCTGAACTTGCGGTGACGCGCATGAAAAAACTGCTTGCGGTGTATGGTGCGTGATCTGGCAGAACATTTGCAAAGCTGTTCGATCAATACTGCCACACTCGGTTTTCAGGCGCAGATCGGCGAAGTCATCGAGGCTGTGGCACGGGCCGGATTTGGCATGGTGGCGCCGTGGCGTCGCGAGGTCGAGGGCGGCAATGTGAAGGCAATCGCCAATCATATGCGGGCAGCAGGCTTGACGCTCAGTGGATATTGCCGGAGCACCTATATTCCCGCAAATGACGCCCAGCAGTTCCGCAAGAATGTCAACGCCAACAAGCGCGCACTTGATGATGCTGCCGTTCTGGGGGCACCATGCTTTGTTATGGTTGTGGGTGGCTTGCCTTCCGGTTCAAAGGATATGAATGCAGCCCGCACTCAGGTGAAAGAGGCTTGCGCCGAACTCGCTGCCTATGGGCATGAGGTCGGTGTCAAAATTGCGCTTGAGCCATTGCATCCCGTTTATGCAGCGGAGCGTAGTTGCCTTACATTGTTGTCAGAGGCCCTGGACTGGTGCGACGAGATCAATCATCCCGCTGTTGGTGTTGCGATTGACTGCTATCATGTGTGGTGGGACCCGCATGTTACGCGAGACATTGCAAGAGCCGGAGAACGCATCCTCGCCTATCATGTCTGTGATTGGCTTGTGCCCACCACCGACGTGCTCAATGACCGTGGCATGATGGGAGATGGCGTCATCGCGTTGAAGGCCATTCGCAACGCGGTTGAAGCCGCAGGCTACAACGGCCCAGTTGAAGTTGAAATTTTCTCAAGCCAGAACTGGTGGAAACGGGACATGCGCGAAGCGCTCGCCATCTGCCGGGACCGTTTGCTGACTGCAACCTGACCCGCTATTCACCGTAGGGTATCCAGATGTTTTTGACTTGGGTGCAGCGACGGAGATATTCGTGCCCCTCCGCCTGTTCTGGGTTGAACCAGTCGATGGACTTGCCGCTATTGACCCACGTCGGCTTCAGATTTCCGGCTGAAACCTTTTCCACCATTGCAGAACCGCCAACGCTGCCATGATACCACATTGCCGCGACATCGTCATGTTCGCCCAAGGTTATGGCCAATTCATCGCGCGTTCCCGTAACGATGTTGATGACGCCTGATGGCACATCTGATGTTTCGAAAACCTGATAGAAGTCTGTTGCGATCAACGGCATTGTCTGGGAAGGCACGATGACCGCGCGATTGCCCATGGCGATCACTGGCATCAGCAGCGACACAAATGCCAACAATGGTGACGCATCCGGGCAGACAAGCGCCACGGTGCCGAAGGGTTCGTTGAAAGCCAATGTGGTTTGACGTTTTGAATTGGTCGTGTGAATGCGACCATCAAATTTGTCGGCATAAGCGGCATAGGTAAAGATGCGCTCGACAGCTTCGTCAAATTCGCGCGTGGCGTGTTTGCTCGATGCGCCTATCTGCTTGAGGCGGGCAACGAAATCATCCGCGCGCTGCTGCAAATTCTCGGCAATGAAGTACAAGATCTGCGCGCGGGCGTGGGCCGAGGTAGACGACCACGCCGAAGCCTTGTTGGCGGCTTCCACAGCATTGCGAATATCTTTGCGATTTCCCAAGCCAGCAAGACCGATGGAGTGACCTTTGCTGTTCAGCACGGAGAAAGAATATCCAGAGTCTGGTCTGGTCTGTTTTCCTCCGATGAACAGCTTTGCCGTACGGTCCAAGCCGCCTTGCCCTGTGACCGCCGCAGTTGCACCCGTGAGCTTGACGTCTTCTTCCTTCGACGCCTTGGACAACTGCTTGACCCAATGAGGAACCAGATATTCATAAAGCCCTTCTCTGCCGCCCTCGCGGCCAAAGCCGGATTCCTTGTAACCTCCGAAACCTGCCGCAGCATCAAACAAGTTCGTGCAGTTGATCCAGACAACGCCGGCTTTCACGCGTGCCGCCGTATCCAGCGCAGCGTTGATGTTTTCAGACCAGATCGACGCAGCCAGACCGTATCGCGTGTGGTTGGCAAGCGTCACTGCCTCATCAGGTGTGCGAAAGGTCATGGCCGAAATCACAGGGCCAAAGACTTCTTCCTGCATCATTGATGATGAACTGCTGACATCGATAAAAAGTGATGGCGAAAAATACGTGCCTGCAGACGGCAGAGGGCAAGGGGCCTGCACCAGCGTGCCGCCTTCGGCTTCGCCCTTGCGCACCATGGCTGTCACCTTGTCGAGTTGCACCTTGTCCACCAACGGTCCCATGTCTGTGGACTTGTCGAGTGGGTCACCGACGCGCAAGGTGTCCATACGCTTTTTCAACTTGGCGATGAAAAGATCAGCGATGGCCTCATGCATCAGCAAACGCGTGCCGGCACAGCAGACCTGACCCTGGTTGAACCAGACAGCGTCTACAACACCCTCCACCGCCGCGTCGAGATCCGCATCTTCATGCACCACAAAGGGGGATTTTCCACCAAGTTCAAGTGACAGCTTCTTTCCGCTCCCCGCTGTTGCAACACGAATGGATCGTCCCACTTCGGTTGACCCTGTAAAGGCGATCTTGTCCACGTCGGCATGAGCAACAAGGGCGGCCCCCGTTTCACCATCGCCTGTGACAATGTTGACAACGCCCTTGGGCAGACCTGCTTCCACGCAGGCCTCGGCAAAGGCCAGCGCGGTGAGCGGCGTGAATTCGGCAGGCTTCAGCACCACCGTGTTGCCTGCTGCAAGTGCTGGCGCAATTTTCCACGCCAACATCAAAAACGGGAAATTCCAGGGGATGATCTGGCCGCAAACACCAACGGGTCTGAAGCCTTTGAACTCGGATGACAGAAGCTGCGCCCAACCCGCATGGTGATAGAAGTGCCGGGCGACCAACGGAATGTCGATGTCACGCGACTCGCGGATGGTCTTGCCGTTGTCCATGGTTTCAAGAACGGCGAAGAAACG
>JANNNG010000312.1:0-5072 GCA_031398425.1 Hyphomicrobiales bacterium
GGATTGAAAATCCGCGTGTCGCTGGTTCAATTCCGGCTCTGGGCACCATTTTTTTATTGAACTATATCAAGCATTTATGTAATTTGCGACTGCTCATAAAGTAAGCCGCTGTAATGCATTGTAGAGAACCCCAATTCTTTAAGCCGCCAACCTCATTCCCTTCTCCTCGCTCCGCCAAGAGCCATCCTTGTTGAAGGTAATGAACTCATTCACCCGGTGGCTATCGCTCTCCGCCACCAGCACCGCATCGGCCATGACGCCTGTGCTGGTCACACTGCCGACCACCTTGGTGACGCTGCTCAGCCCCGTGATCTTCGAGCCATCGGGCAGGGTGGTGTTGGTTGCGTCTTCCTTGACACTGATCTCGGTGATGGTGAGATCATCACCATCGGCCACAAGCGTCTTGGCCGTCTGCGTGCCATCGGCATTGGTCACCATCACCTTGAAGTTCGCAAGCTCCGTGCCCGAGAGCTTGCCATCGCAATTGGTGTCAAACTTTGCCCGCAGCGCCTTCAGCTCACACGTAAACGTCCAGCATAACCTGCCCTTCGTCAGCGCTCTCTATGCCTGTGATGATCTTCACAAGTGTTGATTTTCCGGCACCGTTTTAACCCACCAAGGCGTGGACTTCACCTGGCCCGATGTCGAACGTGATGGAGCGAAGGGCATTGATGCCCGCATAACTTTTGTGGACTGTCCTTATGCTTAATCTGGGTTCAATCGCATTCATTGTGCCAGCATCCAATACCGCCCTATGACCTGACTGGTATGACAGCTTTTCGCGGCTACATCTATTGTGAAATATTGAATTTTGCGCACATTTGTCCAATTAAATAAGAAAGAAGAGCATGGCGTTCGAAACTGGTCTGATAGGTCAAATGAAGTTGGTGTAGAGATGAGGTTTCTGTCTTCGTCACGGCACAGGAGCTGACTCTGGCATCAAGCATTCGTGCTTCAATTCAGCCCAGAGGGCTTTGGGTATGGGGCGCTGTATCAGTGCAATGTTGCGATCCACTTCTTCAGGTTTTGCAGCACCTGGTATGATTGATGATACGGTGGGATGGCCTAGAGGAAATTGCAGGGCCACGGCTGCGATGGGTTCGCCGTGACTTTTGCAAATGGCTTCAATTTTCGCCACGCGGTCCATGATGGATGGAAGGGCTGGCTTGTAGTCGTACGTGGCACCAGGCACTGCACCTGTTGCAAGGATGCCGGAGTTATATGGCCCTCCCAACATGATGCCGATGTTCTTCTGGCTGCAGAGTGGCAGCAGCTCATCCAGTGCAGCGTGTTCGAGCAGCGTGTAGCGCCCGGCGAGCAGGATGCAATCGATGTCGGTTTCCCGGGCAAAATGCAGCGACGGTGCAATCTCGTTCACGCCAATGCCGATGGCGCGAACGATGCCTGCGCTTCGCAGTTTTTCGAGCGCGGGGTAGCATCCCTCCATCACCTGCTTCAATCGGATTTCGAAGTCATTGCCGTGGGTCCACTTGTCAATATCGTGGATAAGCAGTACGTCGACACGGTTCATGCCCAGGCGGTGCAGACTGTGTTCGAGGGATCGCATGACACCATCATAGCTGTAGTCATAGCGCGCTTCGAAATTCAGTCCACCTGCAAACCAGCCACGGTTGATCTTTGCTTCGTCCATGGGATGAAGAATGCGACCGACCTTCGTTGACAGCACAAATGTGGAGCGATCCCGCTTGCGCAGAACTTGCCCCATGCGGTGTTCGGATAATCCATGACCATAAAGCGGCGACGTATCGAAAAGTGAGAGGCCTGTCTCGGCCGCACGTTGCACGGTGGCGACTGCAGTTTCATCTGATATCTTGGCCCAGAAGTCGCCGATTGGTACGCCACCGAAGCCAAGAACGCTGACGTCAAGTCCGCTCTTGCCGAGTTTGCGTGTTGCGAGTGGGTTCATGCTGTACCATCCGTTGATCAAGGGCCGCGTGCAAAGGCTGGAGTCATGGCAACCCAATAGGCGCGCACCACTGATGCGAGATGCGCTTCCATAGCAGCAGCGGCCCTCACCCCATCCCGATTCAGGATGGCCTCTACAATGAGCTGGTGTTCGGCCACAACATCTGCCGGAAAACGTTTGGCGCGGCGTGACACCAGACGCTGCTTGGCCAGCCAATCACGGAGAGCTTCATGCAGCGACAGGAAAATGGGGTTGAGCGAGGCCTTTGCGATGCAGTAGTGAAAGGCCACATCGGTTTCGGCGAAACGTTCAAGGTCGTTGATAGACCCGGCGTTGTCCTTGAAAGCTTTCTGGATTTCCTCACGTGCTTCTGCGCTTGCATAAAGTGCAGCTTCGCGTGCCAACCCGGTTTCAACGAGGGCGCGTGCGTGCTGCAAATGCCGTATACCATCCGGTGTTGCGCCATAGCGGCGGGCCAACATGCCGACATCGCCGACAATCATGTTTGTATCTGGCGTGATGACACGGGCGGGCACGCCATTGCGCACCTCGATGAGGCCCCGTCGCTGCAGCGTCAACAAGGCTTCGCGAACTGTTGTGCGTCCAACCTTGAATTTTTCTACAAGTCCACGCTCTGATGGCAGTGCAGCACCCGGGCCGATGTGTCCCATGACAATGTCCTGTTCCAGGCTGGCCGCAACCGCCTCATGGCGGCGTGTTGCTTTTGAACCCGCAACGGATGCACGACGCTTGATCTCAGACGAAACGCCCACATCTCACCTATATGACCAGTTGGTATCAATGTAGGCTAGCAATGCTTCTGCATTTTGGCAAGCATTCTTCGGGTGATTGCAGGGTTTCCAAATACCTGCAATACAGGTTGCGTCGAATTTAAGGAGTGCACCGTGCCAGATTTTCCGATTGTTGACGCGCATGTCCACATCTATGACCCAGGCACCGTCCTATTTGACTGGATGGCAGGGGTGCCCAAGCTCAATCGCCCGCATTTGCCAGAAGACTATACACGTCTCACAACGGGCGTCGATGTTGATGCAATGGTATTTGTTGAAGTCGATGCAGCGACGGGCGAACAATTTCGCGAAGCGGAGTGGGTGGCAAAACAGGCGGCAAGTGAGCCGCGTCTGCGTGCCATGGTTGCATCACTTCCCTTGAGCAACAGTACAACAGTCGACGCTGACGTGAGGCGTCTTGCAGCGATGCCTTTGGCGCGTGGTGTACGCCAGCTTATCCAAGGACATGCTGATGAGCCGGGCTGGTGTTTGCAGGACCGGTTTGTCCAGGCCGTGCAAGTCTTGTCGAAGTACAATCTGAGTTTTGATCTCTGCATCTACCATCCGCAAGTGAAGGATGCTGCGGAGCTTTGCCGACGCTGCCCAGACGTGCAATTTGTTCTCGATCACATTGGCAAGCCCGGCATCAAGGCCGGTATGATGGATCCCTGGAAGGTTGATCTTGCAAACCTGGCCAAGTTGCCGAATGTCTGGTGCAAGATTTCGGGTGTTGTGACCGAAGCTGACCATGCCTCATGGACAGAAGCTGAGGTGACACCATACATCGAGCATGCCATCGCCTGCTTCGGTTTTGACCGGGTGATGTTCGGAGGTGACTGGCCCGTGTCGGAACTGGCCACATCCTACAAGCGCTGGGTTGAGCTTGTTGATGCTGTAACGGCCAAGGCCTCAGTATCTGAAAAGCGGAAGCTGTTCCGCGACACTGCCAATACGTTTTATCGCTTGGGACTCTGACATGGCGATTTATCCCACCAGCGAAACAGATCGCCGTGTCCGCCTACAGGATCTGACCCGTGTGACCACGGATATATTTCAGGCTTGCGACATGGGCGGTGATGACTCGGTTCTGTTGGCAGAGACGCTGGTGCATTCAGATATGCGGGGTATTCACTCGCATGGCGTTTTGCGCGTTCCCGATTATGTGAAGAAGTTGACGATGGACGGTGTTGACCCACGCGGCCGCCCGCACGTCGTGTCGGAGCGCGGTGCTGCTCTCGTCATTGATGGTGGGAACAGCATGGGGCAGATCGGCGGCACCATGGCGATGCGCAAGGCCATTCTCAAGGCGCAGGACACGGGGATATGCTGTGCTGCCGTCCGTGGCTCCAACCATTGTGGCGCGCTGGACTGGTACACGCTGATGGCAGCAGAAGCCGACATGATTGGCATAGCCGGCACCAACGCCCTGCCGACCATGGCGCCCTGGGGTGGAACAGACAAGATCATCGGCATCAACCCCCTGTCGATGGCCATGCCATCCGCGTCCGGCGAACACTTTGTGCTGGACTTTGCATTTGGCGCAACGGCCCACGGCAAGATCCGCGTCTATGAGCAGAAAGGCCTGCCAATTCCCGAGGGATGGGCTTTTGACAAGGATGGAAATCCCACAACAGACGCAGCCAAAGCCCTGCAAGGGCTGATCCAACCCATTGGGGCGCACAAAGGTCTTGGCCTGGGCATGGCTGTCGGTATGCTCTCAAGCCTCCTCTCCGGAGCAGCCTATGGCACCGAGCTTGGCAATATGGTGGACGGTGCAAAGCCAGGGCTTGATGGTCATTTCTTCATAGCGGTCAATATCTCCTTCTTTGAAGATGTCACCACTTTCAAACAACGCGTCGTCAGCATCGGCGATCAGATTGGCAGGTCACGCCGCCGTGCCCGCGTCGACAAACTTTACACACCCGGTCAAATCGAGCGGGAGATCGCAATGGACTACGATAAAAACGGAATATTGTTGGCGTCTGATACCTACCACGGTGTTTTGCAGACGGCGAAAGAGCTTCACGTCGATGCAGCTTTGCTCCATTAAGGTTTTCCAGCAGGCCACTTGGAAACCCATCAACTTTGCTATGGTGTAACGCTGTCTGGTCACACTTTCGGCGGGTGACCGCGCGCAGTACGCGAGTGTGATGCCGCGCTGCGGGTTGAACTGCGTGCCGAATTCAAGCTGTGGAGGAGATTTCACCCTGCACACTTCATTGAAAAAGCACACGTAAGAGTTGGAACACTTTTGCTTATCAAGCGTTGCATGGCAGGATTGCTAAGTGAATGTGTTAGATGACGCTGGTTGACAACGTTCTGGAGGGTTTACGGCTGCAGAGCACCGTGTTTTG
>JANNNG010000314.1:0-13130 GCA_031398425.1 Hyphomicrobiales bacterium
CCGCGGGAGAAGCTTTATCTTTCCTCCCTCGCCGACGGCGGGGGAGTACCCCGAAGGGGGGAGGGGGTGTTTCAGCGCTCGCGATACTTGCCTACCCCACGACTCGTGCCGCCTATGGCCGTCTCTGCCGCTTGCTGACGCTGGGTCAGCGCCGCGCCACGAAAGGCGAATGCCACATCAGCCTTGAAGATGTGTTCGATCACGCGGAGGGCATGATCTTTGCTTTACCGCAGGAACACGTTGACCAACTCCCGCAGATCAGGAAACATCTCAAAGCCCCGCTCTATGTGGCCCTGTCCTGCCGTTATGATGGCCGCGACAAGACGCGTCTTGCCCACGCGGCACAGATTGCACGGCAGCATCGCGTGCCGCTTATTGCCACCAACGATGTGCTTTATCATCACACCGACCGTCGCCCCTTGCAGGACGTGCTCTGCTGCATCCGCGAAAAAACCCTGATCAGCGATGCAGGCTTCAAGTTGCAGGCCAATGCCGAACGGCATTTGAAGACGCCCGACGAAATGGCAAGGTTGTTTCGTGACTATCCCGAAGCCCTGTCCAACACCTTGAAAATCGTCGACGCCTGCACGTTCTCGCTCGATGAACTGCGCTACGAATACCCCGAAGAACCCGTACCACCGGGCATGGACCCGCAGAAATATCTCGAACACCTCGCCTGGGAAGGAGCAAAGGAGCGTTACCCCGAAGGTGTTCCAGCAAAAGTCAAAACCAATATTCGCAAAGAATTGCTATTGATCGAGAAGCTCAACTACGCGCCCTACTTCCTCACCGTCTACGACATCGTGAAATTCGCACGCACCTGCGAAAAACCGATCCTCTGCCAAGGTCGGGGGTCCGCTGCCAATTCCACAGTGTGTTACGTGATCGGCATCACGGCGGTGGATCCCAACCAGATTGATCTCCTGTTCGAACGTTTCATCTCCGAAGAACGCAAGGAACCACCCGACATTGACGTGGACTTCGAGCACGAACGCCGCGAAGAGGTAATCCAGTATCTCTACGCCCGCTATGGCCGTGAACGCGCAGGACTTGCCGCCACCGTCATCACCTATCGTGGTCGCTCGGCGATGCGTGAAGTGGGCAAGGTCATGGGCTTGTCCGAAGATGTGACGGGAGCACTTGCAGGCAGCGTCTGGGGCATGATGCCGGAGGAGATGCAGGAAAAGCGTTTGAAAGAAATCGGGCTTGATCCCGATGATCCACTGTTGTCCCGCGTGTTGGAACTCACCGCCGAAATCGCTGGCTTCCCCCGCCACCTCTCGCAACATGTGGGCGGCTTTATCCTTACGCGTGAACGCCTCGATGAAACCGTGCCCATCGGCAATGCCGCCATGGACGAGCGCACCTTCATCGCCTGGGACAAGGACGATATCGATACGCTGGCCATGCTGAAGGTCGATGTGCTGGCACTTGGCATGCTCACCTGCATCCGTAAAAGCTTTGAGTTGCTCGAACAATGGTTCGGTCTGCACTACAATCTCGCCACCGTGCCGCGCGAAGATCAGGTGGTCTACGACATGCTGTGTCGCGCCGATTCCCTGGGCGTGTTCCAGGTCGAATCCCGCGCACAGATGAACATGCTGCCGCGCCTGAAACCGCGCTGTTTCTATGATCTCGTCATCGAAGTCGCCATCGTCCGCCCCGGCCCGATTCAGGGCGACATGGTGCATCCCTACCTGCGCCGTCGTGATGGTCTGGAGCCTGAACTCTATCCCTCACCCGACCCCGCCTTTGGCGACGCGCACGAATTGAAACAGGTCTTGGGCCGCACCAAGGGTGTGCCGCTGTTTCAGGAGCAGGCCATGAAGCTCGCCATGGTGGCAGCGGAATTCACGCCAGGCGAACTCAACGAACTGCGCAAGGCCATGGCGACTTTTAGAAGACGGGGAACAATAGGTCGACTCGAACAGAAAATGGTAAGCCGCATGGTGGAGCGCGGTTACGATGCGCAATTTGCACTGAGGTGTTTCAACCAGATCAAGGGCTTTGGCGAATACGGCTTCCCCGAAAGCCACGCGGCGAGCTTCGCCCACCTCGTCTACGTCTCGTCCTGGCTCAAATGCCACCACCCCCAGGTATTTGCCTGTGCCCTGCTGAACTCGCAGCCGATGGGCTTTTATGCGCCAGCGCAGATTGTGCGTGATGCACGCGAGCATGGCGTGGAGGTGCTGGCACCGGATGTTTCGTTTTCGCAATGGGATTCGACATTGGAGAAGAACGGCAAAGCCATGCGTCTGGGCCTCCGAGAAGTCGATGGGTTGAAAGAGGGAGACATGCCGCACCACCCCACCCCCGGCCCCTCCCCGGAAGGGCGGGGAGGGGTAAAGAGAGAGTCACCCCTCCCCAATCTTTGGGGAGGGGCCGGGGGTGGGGTGGCGGGGCTGTTCAACTCCCTCCCCCTCCCCGCCCTCGAAAAACTCGCCGCCGCCGATTGCTTCCGCTCCCTCGGCCATGACCGTCGCGCCGCCCTCTGGGAGGTGAAGGCGCTGGCCAAATCCAAACCCCTCCCGCTCTTCGCCTGGGCGCAGGAAAAAGATCAGGGCGCCGAGCCATCCGTCACCCTGCCGGAAATGCCGCTCTTCGAACATGTGGTGAATGACTACCAGACCATCAAACTCTCATTGAAAGCCCACCCGATGGAATTCCTGCGGGCGCGGCTTGAGGCCGAGAGTGTTGTTGACAACGGGAAACTCAAATCCATCCGTGACGGCCGCTTTGTGTCTGTTGCCGGTGTGGTGCTGGTGCGGCAGCGGCCTGGTTCTGCCAAGGGTGTCGTGTTCTTGACCCTCGAAGATGAATTCTCCGTCTGCAACGTGGTGATCTGGCCCGACGTGCTGGAGGCGCATCGCGCCGTGGTGATGGGTGCTCGCCTCATGGTGATCAGGGGCCGCGTGCAAAAGCAGGGCGAGATCATTCATGTGGTGGCCAATCAAATCGAGGACCGCACCCATTGGCTGGCGGATTTGACGGAAGACGGGATTACGATGCGCGGTGTGCTGGCCCGCGCCGATGAAGTGAAACGACCTGGCCCCGACCCTGCGGATTATCAGCAAAGCTCAACCCGACATCCCAGAAATGTGAGAGTGATCCCGAAGTCACGCGACTTTCACTAGCGCCACCCCAAGGCTGGGCGTGGTTGCGGCATCACCGGGCATTGAAACGTAAGGTTCGGTGATTTCAGCAACCTCAACCACGCCCTCCTGCACAAACTCATCCACCCGGGCCGAAAATCCACCGTCCCACAAACTGCCCTTCACCGTCAAAACGACCGCACCGCCCACAGCGCACACGCGCACCAATTCATCCAATCCCTCAACCCCCACATGGCCCGAAGTGAACACCCCGGCACAGATCACACCCGCATACACCCCATCATCAAACGGCAGGGGACCACCCAGCGCAAGTTTGTGATACGCGCTGTAAAGATTTTTACTGGCCGCAATATCCAGCATGCCCTGGGAAATATCGAGCGCTTCCACGTGTTGGTAACCCAGCGTTCGCAGCCATTGCCCGATCAACCCCGTACCCGCACCCGCATCCAGAATGGGTGCAGCGCCGCGCATCACATGCCGGGCAAACAACGCCACGCAGGCCTCTGGGTGCACATAGCCCGCCTGCGCCATTTCGCCGTCATAGGTCTTGGCCCATTGATCATAAAGTGCGGCCACATCATCAGCGTCCTTCGCCTCATAAACCGCACCCAGAAACCCAGCGTGTTTCGGCATCGTCTCTTCCCATTTCTATTTTCCCCATGTTAGCCTGCCCGCCATGACACCAGAAGAAGAAAACGAAGTCCGCACTGTTCTCTCCCACATTCCGATGTTTGCGAATTACAGGGGATCCGTTGAACGCCTGGGCGGCTTGACCAACAAGGTCTATCGCATCGGCGATCACGTGCTGCGCATTCCCGGAGCTGGTACCGAGGAATATATCAATCGCGCCAACGAAGCCGTATCAGCGCAGGTCGCAGCCGATGCCGACGTGTCACCACCCGTACTGCATGCCGACGCTATGACGGGCGTAATGGTGACCACATACGTCGATGCGATAACCATGACACCGCAACACTTCCAATCCCGTCTCGGTGCACCAGCCCGCGCCGGCGTAGCATTGCACAGGCTTCACACTTCAGGCGGCGTGTTTCCCTTCCGCTTTGAACTCTTTGCGATGATTGACGACTATCTGAAGGTGCTCGCAAGCAAGACGGTTGATTTACCTGAAGGCTATCAGAACGTGGTGCGCGAAGCCGCAATGATCCGCACAGCGCTGGACCGCAACCCAGCAACCCTGGCCCCGTGTCACTGCGATCCCCTGTGCGAGAATTTTCTCGATACAGGCCAACGCATGTGGATCGTCGACTGGGAATACTGCGGCATGAACGATCCCATGTGGGACCTGGGCGATCTCTCGGTAGAAGGCGCGTTCACGCAGGAGCAAGACCTCGAAATGCTCTACGCCTATTTCGAAAGCGAACCGCCCCAAAACGACTACGCCCGCATGGTCATCTACAAGGCCATGTGCGACTTGTTGTGGACCCTCTGGGGACTCATTCAGCACGCCAACCAGAATCCCGCCGATGACTTCTGGGCCTATGCAGTGAATCGCTTTGAACGCTGTAAGCGGTTGATGGGTTCGAGCAATTTTGGACAAAGCCTGCGGGATCTTGATTAGGTGCCATCCAAAGTCAAACTCGTTCAAGGACCTCTGCAACGGATTGCCCCAACCCTTTTTCCCTTGTCTGCAAGCATCTTCAGCTGCTTCGCTGATGGCGAAGGGATCAGATTTCTGCAAGGCTTCAATGAGCGATCTGGCCTGCATCAAATCCTTGCGCCGCTTGATTCGATCGGCCGGGTTGCGCTTCTGCGCAATGATCAACTTGTGAACGGCAAATCGAGCAGGCTGGGGCACGTTTATGAGAAGGCCAGCGCGCGCCAAAACCACAGCCTGCGCCGGTGCCGCCACAAGCCATCCCAAATGCTGGACCGTCATGGCACCAGCTCCCCAGCCTGGCAGAGCGACGTGACCCGTCTGTCGCGAACTACGGGTCTGAGCCAGAAGGTCAACACGAAATCCGCTGTCAGACCTGGACTGTGAAGGCAAAGATCTCCGGTCAAGTGCTGGCACCGCGCGGAACATCGGGTCTGCCCGCCTGGGGCACTTCACTGTTGAATTGGCGAACTGTCTGTAGCAATGATTTACAGACAAACTTGATCGATTTGTCTGTAATTTACACCCATCGCACCGCGTAAACCTGCGGAAGCGTTGAACTCACCTGCATCCACTCATCCCCACCATTCTCACTCACCCACACATTGCCTGTCGTAGACCCCATGGCCAGTTTCTCACCAGTGTCATCAATTGCCAGCCCATGCCGGAACACCACGTCATAGGCGTGTTTTTGTGGCAGACCTTTTTTCAATACCCTGAATGTCTTGCCACCATCACGTGTGCGCGTCACCACCAAGGCACCATCAACGGGAATGCGTTTCTCGTCCTTGATGCCGGGCACAAACCATGCGGTGTCGGGGTCCTTTGGATGTACCACCACACCAAACCCGAACGACGAGGGCTTGGCCTTCACCTCTGTCCAGGTCACACCATCGTTCACAGATTTGAAAATACTGGCGTGATGCTGCACCCAGAGCTTCGTGGGGTCGCTCGGACTTTGCACCATCATGTGCGGGTCCTGACCATCCGGACTTTCGATTTCCGACTTGGGCCCATTGTCAAACTTCATGCCATGGGCCGACTGCGCCCAGGACGTCCCACCATCCTCGGTGCGCCACATCCCGCCGCAGGACACGGCGACGCGCACGGTGTTGGCATCACGCGGATCGACACAGATGGAATGGATGCCGGGAATATCCGCCCCGCCCCCCAGCCACTTGTTGCGATCCGGGTGCCGCCACAGGTTTTCCATCAACTGCCACGTCGCACCCCGATCCTCAGACTTGAACAACCCACCCGGCATGGTGCCCGCCCATAGCGTGCCCTTGGCTTTCGGCCCTCCACCGCATTCCAGCGCCCAGATCAGTTGCGTGGACCAGGTCACATCCTTGCCCCAGCCATCCTTGTCCACCAGACCGTCGGGTTTTTCCGGATATTTCGGCGAAGCAATCTCCACCCATTTCTTTTTACCCTTGTCACGTCGATGCAGTTTGATGCCAAAGTGACCATGATTGAGCGTTGCATAGTCTGTGCCGTCACGCGCATCCCGCATCATCAAGGTGACATTGTCTCCCAAAAAATGCTGGTCAGACACTTTCCAGCTACCGCGCGACCGCGTGGCCTCGAACAAACCCTTCCGGGTTGAAATCATCACGGTCTTCTGCATGTCATCCTCCTGACAGGGCCTGCATGACCCAGACCTCAGCGTCCGGGGATACGGCATCCGATTGTTTTTCAAGATCGCTGATAGCAAGGCCATCGACCAGAATGCGCATGTGCTTGCGCACCACCCGCTGATCATCAAGCACATAGGTTTCCAGACGCGGATGCAGCGCAAAAACCTTGTCCAGAACCAACCGCACAGTACCACCCTCTGCCGACATCGAGGGACAACCGACATGACGGCGCAGATTGGATGTGAAATGCACAGTGGCCATGCGACAACGCTATCACGCCTGCGGGCTTTGACAATCCCCCACGGACGCGCCAAGTCGGATGTCATGATCAGACGTTCGTTCCTGTTGCTGCCACTGCTTACCTGTGTCGCCCATGCGCATTCCACCAAAGTCGGCGATATCAAGATTGGCCATGCCTGGGCGCTGCCCGAACTGGCGGGACAAGACGGCCAGTGCTTCATTCCCCTTCTCAACACCGGACAGCAGACGGAATCTCTCGTGGCGGCAAGGTCAGAGGCCTGCAACACCATTCAACTCAGGCATAACGCGCGCTATGATGATCCACCAGAACTGCAGTTTGATCTGCAACCCGGCAAGCCGATTGCCATGCGACCACAGGCGGTACATTTCCGATTATTGGGCTTGCGCCGGGAGTTGAAATTGGGTGACAGATTTGCGGCGGTACTCGACTTCCTTAACGCTGGCGAAGTGGAACTTGAAATTCACGTGGCCAATTCTCCGAACGAGTGACATGCGATGAAAGCAAAAATAACCTGGATCAATGGCCGCGCCTTTTTGGGCGAGTCTGGCTCCGGCCATTCCATTGTCATGGACGGCGCACCGGAAGCTGGTGGCCGCAATATCGGCCCACGCCCCATGGAAATGCTGCTGCTGGGCCTAGGCGGCTGCACGGCCTTTGACGTGGTGATGATCCTGGAGAAATCCCGCGAGACGGTGACAGGCTGCGAAGTCGAACTGATTTCAGAGCGTGCGAAGGAAGATCCAAAGGTGTTTACCCACGTGAAAATGATCTACACCGTGACGGGCAAGAACGTGAAGCCAGCGTCTGTCGAGCGTGCCATCACACTCTCCACCGAGAAATATTGTTCTGCCTCAAAAATGTTCGAATCAACGGCAAAGATCGAACACGAATGGAAAATCATCGAAGCATAATCCTGCTGGCAACGACCCTGCTTGCAGTTCCCGCCCACGCCACTGAACAGCCGAAAGGTCCGGTTGCACTGGACGGCGCGGCCATGATCAGGATTTTCGAAGGCAAGGGCGTGAGTGGCGTTTATGCAGACGGCACACCCGTCAGGGAAACCTACAAGCTGGGCGGCGGCATTGACTACTGGGACACAATTCGCAGCACGACCGGCACCTGGTCTGTCGTCAACAATCTGCTTTGCACCTTTTATGACGATGCAAACATGAGCGGCGGTTGCTTCCGCGTGGAACAGGTCAGCGCCAATTGCTTTGACTATTTTGCCCTGGCAGGCAGCACCGAGGAAGCGCTGAAGCCGTCCGACAAGCCCCGCTACACGGCGCGGGCCCATGTTGAAGGCAGGCCTGATACCTGCCCCGGTGACCTCTCGGTGTAATTGATCGTTCCGAAAACGGCGCCTGTGAAAATTTTTAAACCGCTCATGAAACCTTTGTGCCGCTCAGACATTGTTGGAACATGGCGCACCATGCAGTGAGCCTTAAATTCAACCACTGAACATGTGCAGACTGGTGCAGCATTGCTGCTTCAGCTGAAGGAGATTGATATGATGTTGAAAACTTTTGCTGCCATGACGGCCGTCGCTCTTCTGTCGACCGCACCAATGGCTCTCGCGCAATCCATGGAAGGCGTTGATCCTGCCTGCGTCATGAAAGACGCAAGCGGCGCCGACAAGGTCGATATGACGAAATGCCCCGATGGCAAAACCATGAAGCCAGTTGATGGAGCCGCTGCGACCCCAGCCCCCGCCGATCCGGCCGCACCTGCAACTGACACGGCAGCAACGCCAGCCCCCGCGGATACAGCCGCACCTGCAACAGACACGGCTGCCGCACCAGCCACTGACGCAATGAATGCCCAGGTGATTGTTCCGAGTGAATCACTGACTGGTGCCACCCTCATCACCGCCAGCGATTTCACCGGAAAGCGCGTCTACTCAAAGGCAGGCGATGACATTGGTGAAGTGAACGATGTCCTGTTGTCCGCCGACGGAAAAGTATCGGCCGTGATTCTCGGCGTTGGCGGTTTCCTTGGCATTGGCGAAAAGGATGTTCTCGTCGCCATGCGCAGCATCGACATGCAGCGCGACGGTGAAGCCGTCAAGCTCGTCGTTGATGCCACGAAGGAAATTCTGACCGGCGCTCCATCCTATGACCGCAGCAAGCGGACCTATATGGTGAACTAATTAATCCGTATACGGAACAGCCGCTGACAGGTGTGTCAGCGGCTGTGAATCGTCAAGTCATGGGGTAGGTTACCGCCCCATGGTCACATTGATTTTTCCGAGCGCACCAAAGTCACCTTCAATCTGGTCGCCCGCGGCAATGGGCATGGGCACAACACAGGTCCCCGTCGTGACGGTCTGACCCGCCTTCAACCCGACACCCAACTGCGAGAGTTCATTGGCAATCCAGGTCATTGCTATGCGAGGTCCGCCCAATACATTTGAACCCAATCCACGCCAATCTCCCTTGCCCGCAACGCGGCCCGTTGGGCTGAAGGCTGCGAGGTCCATGTCGCGCCAGATGTCGGGTGCCGCTTCACCTATGGCCAGCCAGTGTGCGCAGGCATTATCGGCGATCAGTGCGTATTCGCCCACAGTTTCGAACCGGTCAAAGCGGCTGTCGGGGATTTCGATGGCTGGATGCAGAGACGCCACGGCGGTGATAACCTGATTTTCCGTATACGGATGATCACGTGGCGGAAGATTTTCTCCAACCCTGAAGGCAAACTCCACTTCTGCCACTTTCATGTGGTTGCATCCAAACGGGATGGTGGCGCCAGACGACACGACGCGCTCGGCAATATACTGACCCACGAGCGGCCCCGAAACACCGATATGCTTTTGCCCCGCGATGCTGGTGGCCGCAATCTTCCAGCCCCAAAGCGGCAGCGCCGATTGATGCTCCATGAAAGCCTGCGCCGCATAGGCGTCTGCTTTGCAATGGGGCTTCAAATGGTCCGGCAGAATTTCACAACGCGTTTCATCGCGCCAGTGGGTGAGGAGGAAGCTGGAGGTGGCGTGGAGGTTTTGCATTGTACCAGACTACAGACAAACGCCACCTTCCTCAATCTTGCCGTCAAGTGGAAAATCTGATACTGACCACCACACTCATGTAAGAAAAGGGAAGCGTCCCCATAGGCGCCGGGCAAGTGCCGCCATATGCTGCATCCCAAGAAGACGATGTCGAAACAAAAAAGGGAAGCGTCCCCTATTCCTATACCTATACCTCGATTCAAAAAGGGAAGCGTCCCCTATAATACCTCCCTCTAAAAGGGAAGCGTCCCCTATAATACCTCCCTCTAAAAGGGAAGCGTCCCCTATACCTATCTAAAAGGGAAGCGTCCCCTATACCTATTACCTATAGCCCCTTCTATATTTCTTCGACTCGCAAATACGCCACTCCGGGTTCAAGAAGATTATCCATCAAGTCCCGGTCAGGCCAATTCCCAGCAAGTACGCGAGCATTGAACGTTCGCCCACGGCAGGTCACGATCATGAGGTCGCCGACAAATGGCGCGGGTTCATTAGAGCGGTTCTCATCACGACGCAATTCACGTTCAGTGACGAGCTCCCCAGACTTCAAAATTATCCTTTTGACCCAGTAAGTCATATCAGGCCCTCTCTTATGGCAGTGGAGCATAACCCTGGAACGGAAGTCTAGCGGTACTCAAATACTCCATCACCTTGGCGGGATTCAGGTCGCCTGCCTGCATCAAATCGCCACTAAATTTGCCGACGCCGTCTACCACAAATCCCTTGACTGGTTGACCATAGCTTGCTGAGGCACCAGCCTGAACCACACTTTCCTGAAACTCCTTTACAGTCATTTTTGAAACATCTCCAAGTTTTGCAGAGTAAGTTCCTTCATTAATTCCGTTTTTGAAAGCGGCAGCTTTTGCAGGTGTAAGATGTATCATTGTATTCGGACCATAACCTTTTAGGATTTCGCCAATTGTTTTGCCGGTGAGTTTCCCGGGCAATGCTATCGCGCCTCCAACTGCTGGAATTCCGGTCGCGGCGCTGGCCAAGTCCCCAGGAATTCTTCTTGGGCGCCTATGGGGACGCTTCCCTTTTCCTCCTCCAAAATCATCAGGCAGCTTTGAGCGCTTTTACATGGCTCACATCAACTTCGCGCTCGGCGTGCCAGGCGTCATAGGCGGCTTGCATGTGCAGCCATGTGCCAACACCGCCGCCGAACATCTTGCCGATCAAGGCGGCAACATTGGGCGAGAGCGGTTTACGTTCGGCCAGAATATCATAAAGATGCTGACGGGAAATCCCTAGCCGTTGCGCAATTTCAACCTTTGGCATTTTGAAGTCGTCAAGAATATCGACGAGAACAGCACCCGGATGCGAAGGGCAACGGTTGGGATTGCGAAAGGCTTTATATGTCGGCATTGGTATTTCCCTCAATGATACTGTTCAAGGTCTACTTGTTGGGCGTGACCCTCAAAAAATTCAAACGTGATACACCACGGGCCATTGATGTGGATTGTGTAACGTATGGGTTTAAAACCACGCAATGCGTGAAAATCATAGCCTTCAATTGCAAGACCTTCGAGTGAAGTCGCCCCATCCAAAGTGTCCAGACGCAGCAAAATTCGCTTGTGCAATCGAACATCGATCTTGGACTTGGACTTGCCTTTGGAAAACAAATTCGCAAGTTCTTTGTTTCTGAAGGTCTTGATCACCGTACACTTGTAAGCAATCTGCTTTCATTTGTCAACGAAAAACTTACAAATAGTTTATGGGGATGTCTAACCCAAACTCACCTCTTCTTCGCCACCTTATAAACCTCATTGCGTTCCCGTTTCCCCACTGCCACCACCAGCACTATCAACTGCTGATCTCTAACCTCATAAACCAGCCGATACCCCGCATTGCGCAGTTTGATTTTATAGCGTTCCTTTGGTCCATGTAGTCGTGCCGAGGGGACTTTCGGGTTTAGCAATCGCTCTTCAAGTTTCGCCTTGAATTGTTCCCGCGTTTGGTTGTCGAGCTTGCGCCATTCTTTTAAGGCCGCATCAAGAAACGCCAGTTCATAGTTCATCAAGCCGGGCCTTGATAATGGCTTGGCCTTCCCGCGCATCGGCGATGGCGTTGAGTTCCAAATCTTCCAGGCGGTCAAGCATGGCTTCATAGGCCTTGGCGGGCACGCAGTAGAATGCGGGTTCATTGTGGTTGAGAATAGCCACAGGAAAACCTTCACCCGCCGCGACGGTGCCCATAGGGTTCTTTTTCAACTCGGACACACTGGCCGTGGTTGTTGCGTGAATTTGATTTGCCACAGGTCTTACTCCTAATTTAGTTCTTTATATAGCACTTAGTTTAGCACACTTCCAGTACAAACAAAAAACGCGGAGCTGTTTCCAGCCCCGCGTTCAATTCTTAACCAGACCCTTCGAGGCCCGCCCGCTGGGCGAGCACCCCAGGATGAGGTTTTTTTTACTCAGCTTCCGCCGGAGCCACCGCAGCTTCCTGCTTCGCCGTCAAATCCTCACCCGTCGCCTGATCCACAACCTTCATCGACAGGCGGATCTTGCCACGGTTGTCCATGCCAAGGAACTTGACCTTGACCATCTGGCCTTCGGCCACAACGTCAGACACCTTCTGCACGCGCTGTGGAGCAAGCTCCGACACGTGTACCAGACCGTCTCTTGCGCCGAAGAAGTTTACAAACGCGCCGAATTCCATGATCTTGACGATCTTGCCTTCGTAGATTTCGTTGACTTCAGGCTCCGACACAATCGACTTGATCCACTTCAACGCCGCCGTGATGGCTGCACCCGAAGATGACGCCACCTTGATAGTGCCGTCGTCTTGGATGTCGATCTTCGCACCCGTCTTTTCGACGATTTCACGAATGACCTTGCCGCCGGTACCGATGACTTCGCGTATTTTATCAGTTGGAATCTTGATCTGCTCAATGCGCGGTGCATGTTCGCCAAGCCCCGGACGCGCCTTTTCCAGCGCTTCCGACATTTTGCCAAGAATATGCAAACGGCCTTCCTTGGCCTGGAACAGGGCAACCCGCATGATCTCTTCGGTAATGCCGGTGATCTTGATGTCCATTTGAAGTGCGGTCACACCTTCTGAGGTGCCGGCAACCTTAAAGTCCATATCGCCCAAGTGATCTTCATCGCCCAGAATGTCGGAAAGCACAGCAAAGCGCTCGCCTTCCTTGATCAGGCCCATGGCGATACCGGCACATGAGGCTTTCATCGGAACGCCGGCGTCCATCAGTGCAAGGGATGCACCGCACACCGACGCCATGGAAGACGAACCGTTGGACTCAGTGATCTCCGACACCACACGAATGGTGTAAGGGAAATCCGCAGCCGACGGCAGCACGGGGTTGATGGCCCGCCAGGCGAGTTTGCCGTGGCCGATTTCGCGGCGGCCCGTGGCGCCCATGCGGCCCACTTCACCCACTGAGTAGGGAGGGAAGTTGTAGTGCAGCAGGAACTTGCCTTTGGTCAGGCCGTCGAGCGTGTCGATGTATTGCTCATCTTCACCTGTGCCGAGGGTGGTGACAACC
>JANNNG010000316.1:0-9302 GCA_031398425.1 Hyphomicrobiales bacterium
AGAACTGCGGCGCAATTCTGTTTGTGTTGGCATGCACCACAACACTCTCATAACCTTCTGCCGTGGGGCCGAGATGAATATGCGTCTTCTGCGTTCTCGCCTCAATGACCCACAATTCTCGAATACCAAACTTGGCGTAGAGTTTCGCCTTTCGGCCGAGGTCGTAATACTTGCTGGTGTCCGCAACTTCGACGACGAAAAGTGCATTATCCGCAGAGAGTTTTCGCAGGCCTGAGGACTTGGGATAGAAAGTGAAGTCCGGTTCGAGGAAACTGTCCTTTGTAAAGCGAAAAGTAGTTTCCGTGATAAGTGTATAGTCTTGCGGCAAACGACGCACCCAGTACACGTTGAGCGACCCCTTCAGCGGCTCGTGCCACATTCCCTTGGATTGCATCGGTGTGATGATCCCCTCAATCAGTTCCCAGCGTTCTTGCTCTAGTCGCCCCTCTTCGTACAGAGCATCAAGTTCTGCAACCGTCCACAGGGGTTTCATCGCCAGCAGGTCAGCAGCGCGAAGCCCGCCGGAATAGTAAATCGTTTGCGGCGTTTCGGAAAATCCAGGAACGAAGTGTTCGTCGGGGTAAATGTCGGGGCGAAGTTCATGGCGGGAAACACCCGTTGCCTGCTCAATTGCCAACACCATTTCCGCAGGCAACGCATCACGCTCCAGCCACTTCGACACATGCCCCTGGGTCTTGCCGATTTTGGCTGCAAGGGCTGTTTGGCTGCCAACATGGGCAACTGCTTTGCGAAGCGCTTCTTTTGACATCAAAACAATCTACGACAATTGTCGTAAAACGTCAATCAGGCGATACAACTGTCCACCCCTTCATTTGCCCGCGCCACCATGTGAGTTGACGTTTGATGTAATTGCGCGTGGCGGTTTTGGCGTTGGCCACGGCTTCGTCCTGGCCGATTTCATTCCTGAGACATGCTCGCAATTCCGGCACGCCGATGGCCATCATGATGGGTTGATCAGGCGCGAGCTCTGCCAAGGCCCGCACTTCAACAACAGCCCCCTGCTCCATCATGCGATCGAACCGCTGGTGGGCACGGCGGTACAATTCTTCGCGCGCCACATCAATGAACATCCGTTCTACATTGATATCGTTGAGAAAAGAATAGGCGGACGCAACCGCTTGCCAAACCGCCAGGGGTTTGCCCGTGGCCTCCAGCACTTCCAGTGCACGGATCAGACGTTGCTTGTCGGCGGGATTGAGCCTGGCCGCCCCGCTGGGATCTCGCTTTTGCAATTCCACATGCAAATCGCCCTTGAACCCGCGCCACTTCTCTCTCACATCGTCCGGGATGGGCGGCACGTCGGCAAGACCACCCTGTAGCGCCATGAAATACAACCCGGTGCCGCCCACGACAATCGGCAATTTTCCAACGGCCCAGCAGGCCTGCATTTCAAGTTTCACATCCGACAGCCAGCGGCCAACAGAGTAAGCTTCCTCACCGCTGACATGGCCATAGAGTCGATGCGGTGCCATGGCTTCGTCTTCCTGCGTGGGACGTGCCGAGAGGATGCGCAACTCGCGATACACCTGCATCGAGTCTGCATTGATGACAACGCCATCGCGCTCTTGTGCAAGCTTCAGGGCCAATGCAGACTTGCCGCTGGCGGTGGGGCCTGCAATAAGCACGGCGGATTTTTGAACTGATTTGGTCATCATGGATTCCGTACTCGTTCTTATGGCAGCACCGGGGTCCGGTTCAATCACATCGCATGTGGTGGAAGCATTGCGTGACCATGGTGGAAATGAACCCCACTGGTTGTCGCCCGGAGAGGCCTGCGAAGTCGAGGCCTTTCCGCGCTGGCCCGAATTCAAGCTGGAACTGCGCAACCAGCCTATAGATGCCGCCATCGTATCCATCCACAACCGCCGCAAACGATTGCTGCTGGCGGACATGGACTCGACCATGATCCATCAGGAATGCATCGACGAGCTTGGCGTTGTGGCGGGCGTTGGCGACAGGGTCAAGGCCATCACGGCACGGGCCATGCGCGGTGAGCTTGATTTTGATGACGCACTCAGGGAACGCGTGGCGCTGCTGAAGGGTCTGGAGGTCTCGATCATCACGCAATTGCTCCGTGAACGGATCAGTTTCATGGAAGGCGGCAAGACGCTGCTGGCGACCATGCAACAACACGGCGCCTATAGTGCGCTCGTTTCCGGCGGGTTTCTGTCCTTCACCGGGCCGGTTGCGACACATCTGGGCTTCCATGAAAACCGCGCCAACAACCTGCTCGTCGACGATGGGAAGCTGACGGGCGAGGTGGGACTTCCCATTCTGGGCCAGCAGGCGAAACTGGATGCCCTCCGCGAGATTGCCGCCACACATGGCCTGTCTACATCCGATGCAATTGCAGTGGGCGATGGTGCCAACGATCTTGCCATGTTGTCGGAAGCCGGCATGGGTGTGGCCCTGCATGCCAAGCCCCACGTGCAGGAAAGCTCGCTGATCCGCATCAACCACGGTGACCTCACGGCCCTGCTCTATCTGCAAGGTTATCGCAAACAGCAGTTCGTTGCCGCCTGATCCTCCCTTGCCAAGGCATGAACTTTGCGCAAATCTCCCGCCATCTGAGGGAGAAGGACAATGGCCAAAAAGGCAAGGAAAACGACGAACAAAAAAACTGTGACGAAAATGGCAAAGCGTTCAGCACCTAAGAAGGTTGCGGCGAGGAAGAAAACGGCACCAAAAAAAGTCACCGTCGCCAAGTCTGCGCCCGGCACCCGCAAGTTCACCATGGGCGAAGAGCGCATCCCCAAGGGCTGGTACAATATCATGGCGGATCTGCCAGTGCCGCTACCGCCACTTTTGCATCCCGGCACATTGCAGCCCATCGGCCCCGGCGACCTTGCACCGCTGTTTCCCATGGGCCTCATCATGCAGGAAGTGGCGTCGGATCGTTATATCGATATTCCCAAGCCCGTGAATGACATTTATCGCATGTGGCGCCCAACACCGCTCTATCGTGCCTATGGGCTGGAAAAGGCGCTGGGCACCACGGCCAAGATTTTCTACAAGTATGAGGGCGTGTCTCCTGCCGGCAGTCACAAGCCCAACACCGCCGTGCCTCAGGCGTTTTACAATCAACAGGAAGGTGTCAAAAAACTTGTGACTGAGACAGGGGCCGGTCAATGGGGCACTTCGCTGGCCATGGCGGGTGCCATGTTCGGCATAGAGGTCAAGGTGTTTCAGGTCGGCGTGTCGTTCCGCCAAAAGCCCTATCGCAAAGCCGTGATGGACGTGTATGGCGCGGAATGCGTATCAAGCCCTTCAATGGAAACCAATGCAGGGCGCTCCATATTGGCCAAAGACCCAAACTCCAACGGTTCCCTCGGCATCGCCATCTCGGAAGCCGTTGAAATAGCAGCCACCAACGACGACACCAAATACGCCTTGGGCTCCGTGCTCAATCATGTGCTCATGCACCAAACCGTTATCGGCCAGGAAGCTATCGAGCAAATGGCCATGGCAGGGGCGGCACCAGACATCATCGTTGGCTGCACCGGTGGCGGATCAAATTTTGCAGGTCTCACTTTCCCCTTCATCGGTCAACAGTTGCGCGGCGGCAGAAAGGTGAGGGTCATAGCCGTCGAACCCGCAGCATGCCCGTCCCTCACACGCGGTCGCTACGCCTATGATTTCGGTGACACTTCGCACATGACTCCGCTTGTCAAAATGCACACCTTGGGCTCCTCCTTCATGCCCCCCGGTTTCCACGCCGGTGGCCTGCGCTATCACGGCATGGCCCCACTGGTCTCGCATTTGAAGCAGCTCAACCTCATCGAAGCCGAAGCCTACACCCAAAATGCTTGCTTCGAAGCAGGTGTGCTGTTCGCCAAGACTGAAGGTATCGTGCCGGCGCCAGAGGCCAACCACGCGGTGAAAGGCGCCATCGAACAGGCCCTGAAAGCAAAACGCGATGGCACATCACCAGTGATCCTCTTCGGCCTCTGCGGCCATGGCCACTTCGACATGACGGCCTATTCGGACTACGCGGCTGGCAAGCTGGAAGACAAGGGCTACGACGAGGCGATGCTGGCGGCCTCGCTGGCTGAGTTGCCTCGGGTGGCGGCGGAGTGACTTAACAATTGTGGCACCATCTTTAAACAGTAGCTTTGACGGTAATTCTAAAAGGAGTGAACTGCTGTCCGCGAAAATTTGTTTCTTGCTATTCTCTCCGACGTTCGTCATTCCGGCAAAGCGTAGCTCTTGCGGAGCGCAAGCTGGAACCCCGCTTTCTTTCAATAAGTTACGCTATGCCAACCAAAGCGGGATTCCAAATCGCCCGCAATAGGGCAGGCGTTTGGAATGACGGTCTGAAGGCGAAACTCAAGGCTTGACTGTGGGTGCGTTCCAGTCCGGCAGCTCCTGAATTTCAGCATGGCCGGTCCTGCGGTCAAACAAACACATCAGGCGCTTGAGTGTCCCCTTGCTATCGTAGCCGCGGAGCAATCGGGCCTCGACCGGCATTTCGTCGGAGAAACTTATATTTGCATCGAGAAGTTCCGGGCGGGCCAAACCAGACATGGCGACGCACGCCCGGTTTACACGCTGGTTCAACTCAGCCCAGGCTTCAGGGGTGGATGCGGTTGCCGCCGGCGCAAAAGCAACCGTGCCAAACACGAGCAAGCCAAACGCCAGCAAGAGTGTCGTCAGTCTGGTCATAATGATCTCCGCGCATGTCATTTGAGTTTCAAATTTTTTCCACAATCGTCGGGAACAGTTTTTTTCAGAAACCGGTCATCGATCCACTTCAACGTTTGGACGGCGCTCTGCCTTGCTGTTGTGGCATGATCCTTACCTGGCAAGTCGATCCAGCGTACGCGTACATTGTTGCGACACAGACGGCGCGCAAACTTTCGCGTGACGCTGGCTGCGACGAGTGGATCGTCCTTTGTCTGTGCCAGCAGGACTGGTACACTCTGAACAGGTTTAGTGCTGTTCGCTGCAATGAAACGAGACCACGGCCGTGTTGCCGCAAAGTCAAAATTTCGAAGGTCACGGCGCAGAGTGAGGATGCCGAGCAAGGCTCCAAAGCGGGGGGTTTGGTTGGTTGCAATGCAATTCGCAGCCAGTCGTTTCATGATTGCCGACGTTGACTTGCGACCAATGGCCAGTGGAACCTTATAATAGCGCGACCAGCTGGTGGCAGTCAGTGCGAGCAAAAACACCTTGGCGTTGGGATCGCTGGCCAGCCGGAAATTCGCAGCAAGATCAGTTGGTGGCGCACCGGCTGCCACGGCAACAAGCTCCAGATCGGCACCATCAGCCTTGGCGCGCTGGCCTGTCCACAGCGCGGCGTGGCCACCCTGACTTTCGCCCCATACTGCAAATTTGCGGCCCGCCGCTGATCCCGGTATTTCTCGTGCCGCCTGCACGGAGTCCAACGTTGCGCGGGCCGTTATGGAACCCACGAGATAAGGGTGCGCACCTGCGCTGCCAAGGCCCGGGTAGTCAGGAGCGACAACAACATAACCATTTCGAACCGCATCAAGTGCGGGGGTAAGCTCAAAGAAGCGGTCGGACACCGACGGCGCGCATTGTTGGGCAACGCCTGAGGTGCCGTGTGTCCATGCAATCACCTTGCGCGAAATTCGGGGGCTTGCCTTTTTGGGAGCAACAACCATGCCGGTAACCTGCCGGGGGCGACCGCTGTCATCCTTGGACCAATAACGGATGCGCCAGGCCTGCATGCCACTTGGCGGGCTTGCTACGGGTGCAGCGCTGACGAGAAAACGGTTTTGTTGTGCTGAAACGGGCAACACAAGGCTAAGGATGATAGTGATCCATATCAGAATTGTTGCTTTCACTCGTTGGTCCTACCTTCTTCGGCGCATGTTAGACCAACTCGTCTGAAGAGACTATCTCACTGTTGGTAGTGCTGGTTTGAGTGCTCCAAGATCCAACAACGTGCGTAGTTTGAGTTATGCAGGCAACTCATCTTCGACCGGCAACGCTACCGTTTGTTCCAAGCCGAAATGCAGCACTGGCGCGTCTCGCTGATTTTGCTCCCCGCGCGGGGCGTGACTATGCTGCTAACCGCAACTCGGATGAAGGTCCGGGACAACGACACAATGTGTCCATGCTCTCGCCCTATCTGCGCTTCCGCATGATCACGGAAGAAGAAGTGCTACAGGCAGTGCTTGAGCGTTTCAGTTTGTCATCCGCCGAGAAATTCATCCAGGAAGTATTCTGGCGTGCCTACTTCAAAGGCCATCTCGAAACCCGCCCGCAGATATGGACCAACTACCTCAGCGATCTCGCCCAACTTGATCGCGACACCACGGACTATGCAGCGGCCATAAACGGCGATACCGGCATCGATTGTTTTGACTACTGGGTTCAGGAATTAAAGACCACAGGCTACCTCCACAACCACGCCCGCATGTGGTTCGCCTCGATCTGGATGTTCACGCTCAAACTGCCATGGCAACTGGGTGCAGATTTCATGTACCGCCATTTGATCGACGGTGATCCCGCGTCGAACACCTTGTCGTGGCGCTGGGTGGGCGGCTTGCACACCAGGGGTAAGACCTATCTCGCACGACCCGACAATATTGCAAAATACACCAACGACCGTTTCCACCCGAAAGGTCTGGCCGCTTTTGCCTTGCCACTTCATGACCCCCACGAGGTGAACTCGTCATTCATGCCGAAGGCCTTGGGGCAATGGCCGGAAAGCGATTTTGGACTTCTCGTCACGAGTGAGGATCTTGATATTTCCGCCGCATCAACAGCCGAGAGCATCGCCATCCCGGAAGGTGCGATATCAAAGCCCGGCGGGATCGAATCCGATTTGGCCTTGAGTTTTCGCCATGAGGCTCTGAACGATGCTGCACTCAAGGCTGGTGAATCCACTCAGCGCATCCCGTCGCTGTCGGCGGCGGCAGTGCTTGAATGGTGTCAAAAGGAAAACATCCAAAGCGTTGCCGTAGCCTATGTGCCGGTTGGCCCCGAGGCTGATGCTCTTGCAGCAATTGAAGCCCATCTCGCCCAACACGATATCAATCTGCTGCGGGTGCGTCGCCACTATGACACCCTGACGTGGCCACATGCGACGAAGGGTTTCTTTGCCCTGAAAGCGAAACTACAGCAGGTGCTGGAAAAGTTGCCCTTGCAAGTCTGATTGTCGTTGAACGAACGCTGACGTGAATATGTATAGCGAATTATTGTGAGAAAGCAGGCAACGTCGTTGCCTGCCCATCACCGAAAAGTGAATTTATCTTGTTATCAGCAAGACCTGACGCGCCTGCTGACAACGGTGTAACGTGTGTGGGCACGGTTCCACTTTTTCACCTTGATGCGGCGTGTGCCGCAATACGGTGCAAAGTCGTCATAGACGTATCGATTGTAACCGCGGTTTCGGCGGCCATAGTTGTAATCGTCGTCATATCTGCTGCGATACCCGTAATCACGGTCGGAACGATTGCGGTAATATCCGCCGCCGCCACCAAAACCACCAAATTCGATGATCACATTTGCGCGATTGCGATCACGCGCGTCAGCTGTTCCGATCATGGCAGTGCCAATGCTGGCGGCTGCGACAATCGCCACTATCAATTTCTTTATCATGAAATGTTCCTTGTAAAACCTGCCCGGATGTGCGGGGTCACTGCCGAGTCAACGCGGTCGGTCCAGCATGGTTCCACGCGGCGAGACGATCACATCGGCATCAAAAGCATCCACGCTGCCATGCCGGCCATGCCCAGATTCTCGACAATGGTCACCACCGACATGGGCAGTTTGAAAACAGTGCCGAGACAGGCGCATGTAATGTTCTGTTTCGAAATATTGGCCTGGATGACGCCAATGGCGCCGACAACGCTCAGAACCAACGCAATCCAGCTCAGCGCCATCATGTCAAAGCCGAACAGAAATCCGAAGCCCAAGGCCACTTCGATGAAGGGATAAGCGTAGCCCCAGGCGGGTACATGCTTGGCAATGATGTCATACTGCGCATAGGACTGTGCGAAAGCTGGGACGTCCAAAAGCTTGAAGGCCCCGAACACGATGTAAAATCCTGCCATGAGCCCCATCATCCAGCCCATGAAGGTCCCCGTGGCCAGTGGCACGACGGCAATCAGCGCCATGACCAGCAACAAAGGATAATAGGTCGCAAACCACGATGGTGAAGCAACGCTGGCCTCGGCACTCGCCCGGTACTTTCCGACCTTCTCCAGGACCGCGTTCAACTGATCTGCACCGACGGACGCGGAGGTCACCGCACGCGGCGGGTCCAACGTCACTTTCACATCCGGCAGCAACGCGGCAAGCGAAGCCTCCACCTTGCTGCGGCAGTTGTTGCAGGTCATTCCCGTAATGGCAAAATCAGACATGCTCGCAATATAGTGCCTTGGAGCATGAAACGCCACTGCTGACACGTCCTGACAATCCCGCCCTTCCGCTGCCAACCCCGACCCCCTATATCGATGCTATGGGCCATTCTCGACAAGACGGCGGTTTCGCCGATTTTTCATCAGCACCACTGGCACCTCTGCCCGTGTTGCCAGAAACGGCGCGCGCCGGATTGGAAGCGCTTCGGCCAGACATTTCCGCGGCGTTGCCGGATGCCGCAGGCTTTGTTCCCTTCAGACCGCCAAAGCCACCCAAATCTGAAGGTGGCCGTCGCTTTGAACTGGTCTCGGAGTTTGAGCCGAAGGGCGACCAGCCCACGGCCATCGCGGAACTGGTGAATGGTGTAAACAATGCCGAGCGCGACCAAGTGCTGCTCGGCGTAACCGGCTCCGGCAAGACCTTCACCGTGGCGCAGATCATTGCCAAGACCAATCGCCCGGCCCTGATCCTGGCGCCCAACAAGACGCTCGCCGCCCAGCTCTATGGTGAGTTCCAGCAATTCTTCCCGAACAATGCCGTCGAATACTTCGTGTCCTATTACGACTACTACACGCCGGAAGCCTATGTCGCCCGCAGCGACACCTACATCGAAAAAGAATCCAGCATCAACGAACAGATCGACCGCATGCGCCACTCGGCCACGCGAGCTCTGCTCGAACGTGACGATGTGGTCGTCGTGGCCTCTGTGTCCTGCATCTATGGCATCGGCGATGTCGAAACCTATTCCGCCATGACCTTCCAGATCAAGAAGGGCGAGCGCATGGCGCAGCGCCAGTTGATCAATGACCTCGTGGCCCTGCATTACAAACGCAACGACCAGAATTTTGTGCGCGGCACGTTTCGTGTGCGCGGCGATACCATCGAACTCTTTCCGTCGCATCTCGATGATCGCGCCTGGCGCATTTCCCTGTTCGGCGATGAGGTGGAAA
>JANNNG010000014.1:0-15019 GCA_031398425.1 Hyphomicrobiales bacterium
GGGGGGCCAGCTTCTCCACACGGCGCAACAGGTCCGGCGGCACCAAGCCTTGCAAAATCTGTAATAGGTCAAGTCGTGTCAAATCGTTCTTGCGCATCATGCCCTCGAGGTATGGCAGCAACCACGCATCTGCGTTGTTGAGCAAAGTCTCATCAGCAAGATCAGGAAAACCCGCTTCCGGCATCACGCGACCAAGGAATTTCACGCGCGCCTGAAACCCGAGTGCTGCCTCGTTCCATGGCAAGGCCGAAATCCCCATGGAACGAACACCTTCCAGCATGGCAGCAGCCGTTTTCGACGGGTCAATAGTCTGCGCAGGCTTTTCCTGCAAAACGATGGCTCCCAGCCGTCGGGTCAGCCCTGCCTTCACTGCATTGGCCTTGGCGTCCCAGAACACACCATCACTTTCGACAACCAAATCCGAAAAATAGGTTTCAATCTCACGTTCACTCAGTGCCGCCGCAAGCCGCACCTTGCCGTCACCCATGGAACCATCCAGCGTGGCAACTGCAATCCAGTCGGATTTGTTGAGAGCATCATGCTCCGGCAAAACAGCACCGCCCCCACCTGACAACTGAAAGCGCGATCCGCGTTTACGCCCGATGCGATCTGGATAGGCGAGGGCGACAAGCACACCGTGCGAAACATCAGCGGTATCATTTATCAAAGAGGCCTGATCACGAACCTGTTTCACAGTCCTTTTCCACAACTCCCTTGCAGCCCCTTGCAACATCATCAGTCGCTGATCCACATCAACTGGCGCATCGCGAGCAGCGCCATCCCGTTCCGACAACAGGGCTGCAATCTCCACTGCTGCTTGCCCCGCACCCAGCGCAGCACCAGCGACAATCATATGTGCCAGGCGTGGATGCAGCGGCAAGTCAGTCATCGCTCTCCCATGTGCAGTGATCGCGCCAGCCTCATCAAGCGCACCCAGCCGCTTCAACAAATCCTGCGCCTGTCCGAAGGCCGCACGAGGCGGCACTTCGAACCAGGGTAATCCGTCCACGGACGAAACGCCCCAGCGTGCCAGTTCCAGCACCATTCCCGATAAATCTGCGGCGCGTATTTCTGGTTCATCATGAGCAGCCAGCGCCCGCATTTCCGCCTCGGGCCACAGTCGATAACACCGCCCCGGACCCAGTCGCCCGGCACGGCCTTTTCGCTGTTCTGCGGAAGCTTGTGAAACGCGTACCGTCTCCAACCTCGTCATGCCAGCCGCAGGATCAAAACGTGGAACCCGCTTCAACCCCGTATCAATGACCGCTTCGATACCTTCAATGGTCAGTGAAGTTTCGGCAATCGTGGTGGCCAGCACGATCTTCCGCCTGCCCGGCGGAGAAGGCTGAATGGCCGCATCCTGCTCGACAAGAGCCATGGCTCCATAAAGCGGACGCACATCAACCGACTGAGGTAACTCAGAGCGCAGCAACATTTCCTCAACCCGGCGGATTTCACCTTCTCCCGGCAAAAAGACCAGCAAGCTTCCTGCCACATCTGACAAAGCCCGACGCACCGCCTTCACTGTGTCATCGATCAGCGTGAAACGTGTGGCCTTGTCGAGATAAACAACATCCACAGGGAACATGCGCCCGGTCGTTGAAATCACAGGTGCAGAGTCGAGATGCGCTGACAGCTTCTCACTATCCAGCGTCGCCGACATGACCATGATTTTCAGATCATCGCGTAGTCCGCGCTGCACGTCGAGCGCCAGCGCCAGTCCCAGATCGCCATCCAGCGAACGCTCATGAAACTCGTCGAAAATCAAAAGCCCGACGTCTGCCAACTCCGGATCACGTTGCAGTCGTCGCGTGAGAATCCCCTCGGTGACAACTTCAATCCGTGTACGGACGGATACCTTACGTTCGAGCCGCACCGTATAGCCCACGGTCTCGCCTGGAGTTTCGTTGAGTGTATCCGCCATGCGCTTGGTCGCTGCCCGCGCCGCAAGCCGCCGTGGTTCCAGCATGACGATGCGCTTGCCGGCAAGCCATGGCTCATTCATCAAGGCGAGAGGCACCCGCGTGGTCTTGCCAGCACCCGGTTCGGCGACAAGCACGGCGCAAGACTTCGAACCAAGTGCAACTTTCAGCTCAGGGATGATGCGGTCAACTGGAAAATCCAAAGTCCCTCTCCGTCAGTCGCTTGCGCACGCGTAAGCGTGTCGGAGAGGGAAAGTCTTTCACACTTCGTTGGCCCAGGGCGGATTGGCACCGGGTCTTGACACCGTGACCGCAGCACACTTCATGGCAAATTCCGCCGCATGCATCAACTGCGTGGCCTCGATGGAGGCCATGGCTTTCTTCGTCAACAGCGCGTTGCGATAAAGATAGGTCAGGAAACCCGCCGTGAATGTGTCCCCAGCCCCCACCGTATCCGCCACCTTGACTTTCGGCGCTTCCAGCGAGAGCGAGTGGAATTTGGTGAACACCTCAACCCCTTCGCTGCCGCGCGTGATGGCCACAATCCTTGCTCCGCCTTTCAACCAGACCTTGGCCGATTTTGCAAAGTCGCGCTTGCCCGTCATGTACTCGACATCCTCATCGGATATTTTCACCAGATCAGCCTTTGCCATCAACCGTTTCAGGCGAGCCAGATGTTTCTTCCTGTCCTTGATGACAGTGGGGCGGATATTCGGATCAAGAGAAATCACATGGCCCTTTGCAGTCTTTTTCAACAACGCCTCATAGGTGCCGCCGGAAGGTTCGGGGATCAGCGAGATCGAACCAAAGTGCAGGGCCGCAATCGACTTCGGCAGTCTGGGAATATCGCGCTTCTCCAGCATGCGCCCAGCCGAGCCTTCATCAATGAAGGAATAGCGAGCATGACCATCGGTCAGTTTCACCAGCGCCAATGTCGTGTGCAAGTCCTTGCGACGCACGAATTTGGTTGAAACGCCAGCAGCTTTCAATCCGTCTTCCAGACTGTCGCCAAAAAAATCCGTGGAAATCCCCGCAAAGAACCCCGTGGGCGTGCCAAGCCGCCCCATCGCAATGGCGCTATTGAACACCGAGCCGCCAATGAACGGCTGATAGACGTCTTCGCCCGCTGCCCCTTTGCGCGGCAACATGTCAATCAGTGCCTCGCCACAACACAAGATCATGTCATCACTCCCGCCTTCACTGCCCAAACCTTAGCCATGCGCAACCGGAATGGCAATAAATCGCAACAACAGATTTATTGCCATTGTCGCAAAGCCCGGCTACGCAGATCACTCTTGAGGTGCGCACCTCAACAGCCTAATGCAGACCGTTCAACAACAGAAATCGAGATATGACAACACGCATCATCCCCGTTGATGACTTTGACATCGTTATTTTTGGAGCGACTGGCGATCTGGCGCAACGCAAACTGCTGCCCGCCCTGTTTCACCGGGATGAGCAGGGGCAGTTGCCTGATGGGGCCTGCATCATCGGCACATCGCGCAAACCCATGTCAAAACAGGAATTCCGTGAGTACGCGGCCAAGGCCATCGACAGCCATGCCAGATTCATGAAGTCTACGCCTGAGGTGATCGAGCGTTTCCTCAATCGCCTCAACTACCACGCCGCCGAGGCTTCAAAGGACGATGGCTGGGTGGCACTGGAGCAGGAACTGGCGGACCGCAAGGAGGTGATCCGCGTGTTCTACCTCGCCGTCGGCCCTGATCTCTTCGGTTCAATTTGTGACCGTCTGGGTGCGCATCATCTCGTCACGCCAAAATCTCGCATTGTCGTGGAAAAGCCCTTGGGCAAGAGTGGCGCATCAGCGGAAGCCACCAACAATTCCATCGGCAAGGTTTTCAGCGAAGATTCTGTTTATCGTATCGACCACTATCTTGGCAAAGAGACGGTGCAGAATTTGATGGCACTCAGATTTGCCAATCTGCTGTTCGAACCGGTGTGGAATTCCGCCCACATCGACCATGTGCAGATCACGGTGTCGGAAACCCTGGGCGTGGAAGGCCGTGCCGGTTACTATGACACCTCTGGGGCACTCCGCGACATGGTGCAGAACCACATTCTGCAACTGCTTTGTCTGGTGGCCATGGAGCCGCCGTCGTCAATGGATGCAGATGCCGTGCGCGATGAAAAACTAAAGGTGCTGAAAGCACTGAAGCCCATCCCGCAGGACAAGTTCGATCAGTGCTGTGTGCGCGGCCAATACAAGGCCGGTGCGTCGGACACCGGTCCGGTGCCAAGCTACCTCGACGAACTGGGCAATCCTCAATCGACCACCGAAACCTTCGTGGCACTGAAAGCCGAAATTGGCTCCTGGCGCTGGAATGGTGTGCCGTTCTATCTGCGCACAGGAAAACGCCTGCCCTCGCGCCTCTCGGAAATTGTCGTGGAGTTCAAGCCGGTTCCTCATTCGATGTTTGGCAAATCTGCAGGAGCGATTTCACCAAACCGTTTGGTCATTCGCCTGCAACCCGATGAGGGCGTCAAGCTCTGGCTGATGATCAAGGACCCCGGCCCCGGCGGCATGCGGCTGCAACATGTGCCATTGGACATGAGCTTCAAGGACGCCTTCAATGTGCGCAACCCCGACGCCTACGAGCGCCTGTTGATGGACGTGGTGCGCGGCAACCAGACCTTGTTCATGCGGCGTGACGAAGTGGCAGCGGCGTGGAAATGGATCGATCCCATTCTCGATAACTGGAAAGCGTCAAGCGATGTGCCAAAGCCCTACACTTCGGGCACCTGGGGTCCAGCGTCGTCAGTGGCTTTGATCGAGAGGGACGGCAACACATGGCAGGAATCAACCCTGTGATTGCCGCCCGCCATGATTTCGCCAACCGCGATGATCTCGCCAGCGGCCTCGCGGAACGTGTGGCCCTCGGCTTGTCACGGGCCATCTCGCGCAAAGGCTCTGCCGTTCTCGCTGTATCCGGCGGCACAACGCCGACATTGTTTTTTCAACACCTCTCACGCGAACCCATTACCTGGGAAAAGGTGACGATCACCCTTGTTGATGAACGCCAGGTGGACGAGGACAGTGACCGTTCCAATGCCCGTCTGGCGCGGCAGAATCTCTTGCAGAACGAAGCAGCGGCGGCAAAATTTGTGCCTCTCTTTCGCAATGAATTGGCAGCTTCCGAGCTGGAGCCGGACGTCGTTGTATTGGGCATGGGCGAGGACGGCCATACCGCATCATTCTTCCCCGGCGGCAACAAGCTCAGCGATGCGCTTGATACGAAAAACACAACAGCCCTCATTACCATGTCGGCACCAAAGGCACCGGAGCCGCGCCTGACTTTCACACTGGCTCATTTGCTCAAAGCGAAAATTCTTTGTCTGCACATCGAAGGCCAGAACAAGCAGGCAGTGCTTGAAAAAGCCATGGCTGGAAACAATGTTCTTGAGATGCCGATCCGTGCCGTGTTGCAATCCGACCGTCCGCTCGACATTTTCTGGTGTCCATAAAGGAAACATCCCATGGCCCATACCGTTACCGAAACGATTTCTGCCGTCACGGAACGATTGATACTGCGTTCAAAAACATCGCGCGCCCGTTACCTTGACCGCATGGAAGCGCAACGTTGCAACCAGCCCAAGCGCAAGTCCCTGGGCTGCGCCAACATTGCTCATGGTTTTGCCGCCTGCGGTCCCCACGACAAAAATGAATTGCGCAATGGCGATGGCCCGAACCTCGCGATTGTCACGGCCTACAACGACATGCTCTCGGCGCATCAGCCGTTTGAACATTACCCCGAGATCATTCGCAAAGCAGCCCGTGCTGCCGGTGGCACGGCGCAGGTCGCTGGTGGTGTGCCCGCCATGTGTGATGGTGTGACACAAGGCGAAACCGGCATGGACCTCAGCCTGTTCTCACGTGATGTGATTGCGCTTTCAACCGCCATCGCACTCTCGCACCAGATGTTCGACGCTGCCGTCTATCTCGGAGTCTGCGACAAGATCGTGCCGGGCCTCATCATGGGTGCGCTCAATTTCGGGCACCTGCCCGCCGTGTTCGTGCCCGCTGGCCCCATGACCACCGGCATGAACAATGATGAAAAGGGCAAAATCCGCCAGCTCTATGCCGAAGGCAAGGTGGACCGTGCAGTGCTTCTCGAAGCCGAGGCTCAATCCTACCATGGTCCGGGAACCTGTACATTCTACGGCACTGCCAATTCCAACCAGATGCTGATGGAAATCATGGGCCTGCATTTGCCCGGTTCCACCTTTGTCAATCCCGGCACGAAGCTGCGCGACGAGATTACCAAGGCCTCGGCCAGACAAGCCATGTCACTCACAGCCCTGGGTAACCGCTATACGCCACTCTCGCAAATCTACGATGAGAAGTCGGTGGTGAATGGCGTTGTGGGCTTGCTGGCCACCGGCGGTTCCACCAACCACACCATGCACGTCATCGCCATGGCGGCTGCGGCAGGAATTGTGCTGACCTGGGATGATCTTGCCGAACTCTCGCATAAAGTTCCACTTCTCACCCGCATCTATCCAAACGGCACGGCTGATGTGAACCACTTCAACGCGGCAGGCGGCATGGGTTTCCTGATCCGTCAATTGCTGGGCGCTGGCCTCTTGCACAATGACGTCACAACCATCATGGGGCAGGGCCTCGAAAACTATCTTGCCGAACCGAAACTCGATTCCGAAGGTGGCCTTGCCTGGTCCGATGCCGCCACAACATCCGCCGATACCAAAGTGCTGCAGGATGTGAAATCCGCTTTCCAGCCCACAGGCGGCCTCAACGTGTTGAAAGGCAATCTCGGCACCGCCGTCATCAAGTCATCATCAATCCCCGCTGACCGTCACATCATCGAGGCGCCCGCAAAAGTGTTCCACTCCCAGGAAGAGTTGCATGCCGCCTTCAAGGCTGGTGAACTCAACTGCGACCACGTCGCCGTCGTCCGCTTCCAAGGTCCCAAGGCCTGCGGCATGCCGGAACTCCACCGTCTCACACCGCCACTCGCTGTATTGCAAAATCGCGGACTGAAAGTCGCCTTGGTCACCGATGGCCGCATGTCCGGTGCTTCCGGCAAAGTGCCAGCCGCCATCCACGTGACGCCAGAAGCCGCAGACGGTGGGCCCATCGCCCGCATCCATGATGGCGATATCATCCGTATAGACGCTGACAGTGGAACGCTGGAAGTGCTGGTCGATGCCGCTGTATTCGCCGCACGGCCGTTGGCACTTGCCGATCTTTCGAAAAACAATTGGGGAACTGGCCGCGAACTTTTCGCCGCGTTCAGAAAACTTGCAGGTCCTGCCGATCAGGGTGCGTCAATTTTTGAGGGTGCATAATGGGCATGAAGAAAAAGCAATTCGCCGTAGAAGCCATTCTGAGGCAGGCACCTGTGGTGCCGGTGATGGTCATCGATGATGTGAAACAAGCAGTGCCGCTGGCACGCGCGCTTGTTGCCGGCGGCTTGCCCGTCCTCGAAATCACGCTTCGCACAGAAGCCGCCATCGACGCCATGAAAGTCATCATGGCCGAAGTTGAAGGTGCCATCGTCGGAGCTGGAACCGTTCTGACCCCGGAACAATTCCGCCGATGTTCCAAATTGGGCTGCGCTTTTGCGGTATCACCCGGTGCATCGGGAAAACTGTTGGGCGCAGCAGAAGACTACGACATGCCGTTGCTACCAGGTGCCGTGACAGCCTCAGAAGTCATGGCACTTCTCGAGTGGGGTTACAGCGTGCAGAAATTCTTCCCCGCTGAACCCGCAGGCGGCACGGCCTATCTCTCGTCCCTCTCGCAACCCATTCCACAAGTGAAGTTCTGCCCCACCGGAGGCATCACTGTGGAGAAGGCACCAAGCTATCTGAAATTGCCGAACGTGATCACACTGGGCGGTTCATGGATGGCACCGAAAGCCATGGTGCAAGCAGGCAATTGGGCAGGCATTGAGGCACTGGCCAAAGCCGCAGCCGCACTCCGGTAGAATTCCCTCTCCGTCATCGCTGGCGCGATGCCACCTCTCCCGCAAGCGGGCGAGGAAGAAAAGTCTTTTCCTCGCCCGCTTGCGGGAGAGGTGTCGAGCGGAGCGAGACGGAGAGGGACTTCAGCCATGAATCTCCTTGATCGTCGCCACCTTGATGCCAGGTGATCTCTCAAGTGTGTAATTCAAATTAAACAGCGACGTTGCCAGCATCACGGGCGAACCATCAAGGTCCACGGCGATTGACGACTTGTTGCCATCAACAAATGTATCAAGCGTCTTTGCATCATCGGAAGAAAGCCAGCGCAGCACATCAAAGCGCGTTGTCTCAAACGCCACGGGTACGCCATATTCAGCGTCAAGTCGTGATACGAGAACGTCCAGCTGCAAAGCCCCCACCACTCCAACAATAGCGCCCGAACCATCCATCGGCGTGAACAACTGCACCACACCTTCTTCAGCCAATTCTTCCAAAGCTGATTTCAGCTTCTTCGCTTTCATGGGATCAGACAATTTCACGCGTCGCAGAATTTCAGGCGCAAAGGAAGGCACGCCGGTGAATACCACATCCTCACCTTCCGTGAGCGTATCGCCGATACGCAGCACACCATGGTTGGGAATACCCACCACATCACCTGCAAAGGCTTCTTCAGCGAGAGAGCGATCCTGCGCAAAGAAAAACTGCGGCGCGTTGAGAGCGAGAGACTTCCCTGTGCGCACGATCTTCGTCCGCATGCCGCGTGTGAGCTTGCCTGATGCCACACGCATGAAGGCGATGCGGTCCCGGTGGTTGGGATCCATGTTGGCTTGAATCTTGAACACGATGCCGGAGAGCTTGTCCTCCGTTGCCTTCACCACGCGCTGCCTGGCCTTCTGGTCGCGCGGCGGTGGTGCATATTTGATGAGAGCCTCCAGCAAATCTCGCACACCAAAATTCTTGATGGCCGAGCCGAAATAAACCGGACTCAAATGCCCTTCGAGAAACGCATCTCGGTCAAACACCGTGCCCGCCATCTCAACCAGTTCGATTTCATCATGAAATGTCTTGAAGTCTTTTTCACCGAGCAGGCTTTTGATCGCCGCATCATCGGGGCCTGAGACTATCTCTCCCTCCGGTGCGGAATCCAGTTTGCGAATACGCAACTCAGTCAAATCATAAGTTCCCGCAAAATGCCGCCCGATGCCAATGGGCCACACCATCGGCACCACACTCAGTGCCAGACCTTTTTCTATTTCATCGATAAGGTCCAGGGGGTCCCGCGTCTCACGATCCATCTTGTTCACAAAGGTGATGATGGGAATATCGCGCATGCGGCAGATTTCGAACAGTTTGCGGGTGCGGTCTTCAATGCCCTTGGCGCCGTCAATCACCATGATCGCCGCATCAACCGCCGTCAGCGTGCGATAGGTATCTTCCGAGAAGTCCTCGTGGCCCGGCGTATCAAGCAGGTTGAAAACGCAGCCGCCGTATTCAAAGGTCATGACAGACGTCACAACCGAAATGCCACGCGCTTTTTCGATACCCATCCAGTCTGAACGGGTGCGCCTGCGGTCACCCTTGGCGCGCACATGGCCTGCAAGCTGAATGGCACCACCGAACAGCAGCAGCTTTTCGGTCAAGGTGGTCTTGCCTGCGTCCGGGTGGGAAATGATGGCGAAGGTGCGCCTGCGCGCCACTTCCTCTGAAATTGTCGAGGCCAAGGGAATCTCTTTGAAAAATCAATTGTCGGCTGGCCTTTAGAGGAGCCTGAAACAGCCGTCCAGCATGTTGCCCTTTCATGCCGCCTGTGGCAGTGAAGCCAGCGAGGGAACGCGATGACAAATCTGGCACTTCTGGGCGATATCGGCGGCACCAATTCACGTTTCGGCCTGATTGAACTGGGGTCGATGGAGGCCCGTGATGTCGAGGTTCTGAAGAACGACAACTTCCAAGGCCTTGAAGCCGCGATTGCCCACTACATTGAAAAACGAGGCATTTTAGAACTCGCCGCTGCCGCTGTGGATGTGGCTGCCCCTGTAGACCGGGAACTCATCACCCTCACCAACCGCGACTGGACCTTCAGCTCGGAATCCCTGCGCAAAGCCGCCAGGGCCAAACGCTTCCGACTGCTCAATGACTACGAAGCGCTGGCCTGGTCCTTGCCTCATCTTGAAACCGACGACCTCATTCAACTGGGCGGTTACGCGCCCTTGAGGAACCATTTGAAAATCGTGCTTGGCCCCGGCACCGGTTTGGGTGGTGCCGTATGTGCGCCCCTGCCCAATGGCGGCTGGATGCCAATTCCCGGTGAAATGGGCCACATCACATTGCCAGTTGTCACGGCAGAAGAACTGGCCCTCAAGGACGCCATCATGGGCAAGGACAAATTTGCCGAAGTCGAGGATGTGCTCACAGGCCCCGGCCTTCTCGCCCTCTACAACGTCATCGCCAAATCTCCCAGGCACACCACGCCGGAACAGGTGCGCGTGGCAGCGCTTGCGGGCGGTGACGCCGATGCTGAAAAAACCCTCGACCACTTCATGACCTTCCTGATGCGCCTGGCCGGAGACATGGCCATGGCCCTGCAGGCCCGTGGCGGCGTTTACCTCGCAGGCGGCATCGCACCTTCGATTTCTGAAAAATTGAAAGATCCGAAATATCGCGCGGTCTTCGAAGACAAGGGCCGCATCGCCGAAGTCGTGAAACCCATTCCCGTTTTCGTCATCACCGATCCCTTCCCCGCCTTTAAAGGCTGCGCCGCAGCTCTCAATGCCAAGGAGTGGGCATGACCCACGCCCTCATCATCATCGACATGCAGAATGACTTCTGCCCCGGTGGCAAACTGGCAGTAAATGGCGGTCACGATATCGTGCCAGTGATCAACCAGCTCGCGTCGCAACACCAGCACGTCATTCTCACGCAAGACTGGCATCCGGCTGATCATTCGTCATTCGCGTCACAACACAAGGACGCTCAACCATTCACCCAGATCGAAATGCCCTATGGTCTGCAAACCCTGTGGCCGGACCACTGCATCATCGACTCTGTCGGTGCGAAGTTTCATGGGAGCCTGGATGTACCAAACGCCGAACTCATCATCCGCAAGGGTTTCCGCAAGACAATCGACTCCTATTCCGCCTTCTTCGAAAACGATCACAAGACACCAACAGGCCTTGGCGGCTGTCTGAAGGAACGCGGTTTCAAAAACATCACCTGCGTCGGCCTCGCATTCGACTTTTGCGTACGCTACTCCGCCGAGGATGCCAAAGCACTGGGCTTCAATGTCACTGTCATCGAAGCGGCAACCCGCGCCATCGATTTGGGTGGAACTGCAGACGCAACACGCAAGAGTTTTGCCGAACGAAGCATCATACTCGCTTAACCTGCAGTCTGATACACCGTCTTCACCGTCGTATAAAATTCCGCCGCATAGCGCCCCTGTTCGCGCGAACCCATGCTGGAGCCTTTGCGACCGCCAAACGGCACGTGATAATCCACCCCCGCCGTGGGCAGGTTTACCATCACCATGCCAGCCTGAGCCTTTTTGCGGAAATCAGAGGCATATTTGAGCGACGTCGTGTAGATGCCGGATGACAAGCCGAACGGTGTGTCATTGGCAACGGCCAGCGCCTCATCATATCCGCTGACCTTGATGACCGATGCAACCGGTCCAAAAACTTCTTCGCGGTTGATGCGCATGTCATTCGTGGTGTTGGTGAACAAGGCAGGAGACAGATAATGCCCCTTGGTGTCGCGGTTCAAACGCTCGCCACCCCAGGCCAGCGTTGCTCCCTCTTTGCGGGCGATGTCGATATACTTCTCATCCTGTGCCAACTGCTTTTCATCAACGACGGGACCAATCTGCGTTCCGTCCTTTAATGCATGATCCACCTTCAACGCTTGCATTGCGGCAATCGTCTTCTCAACGAAAACATCATGCACCTTCGCATCAACGATCAAGCGCGAGGACGCCGTGCAGCGTTGACCAGTCTGGAAAAATGCGCCGTCAACAGCACCTGCCACCGCTGCATCCAGATTTGCATCCGCCATCACCACAAGCGGATTCTTGCCGCCCATCTCAAGCTGGAACTTGGCACCACGTACCGCGCAAGCCATGGCAACTTTGGCACCTGTTTCAACGGAACCGGTGAATGAAACGGCATTGACATCCTTGTGACCGAGCAGTGTCTGCCCGACGACAGAACCACGGCCCATGACCAGATTCAAAACACCTTTCGGCAATCCTGACCGCGATGCAATTTCAACCAAGGCCCAGGCCGTGCCTGGCACCAGATCAGCCGGTTTGAAAACCACCGTGTTTCCAAACGCCAAGGCGGGTGCAATCTTCCACGCAGGAATCGCAATTGGAAAATTCCACGGGGTGATAAGGCCGACAACACCCACAGCGTCGCGCGTGATGGTCACATCCACGCCGGGTCGCACCGACGCCAGCTGTGTGCCTTCAATGCGCAAGGCCTCTTGCGCAAAAAACTTGAAAATCTGCGCCGCTCGCATGGTTTCAGCGATGCCATTGGCTTTTGGCTTGCCCTCCTCGCGCGCGAGCAATGTGCCCAGCTCTTCTCGCCGCGCCAACAATTCAACGCCCATGGCCTCCAAGACATCGGCCCGCTGTTGCGGCGATGTGCTGCTCCAGCCTGAAAATGCGGCCTTGGCGGCGGCTATGGCATCCTCTGTCTGCCTTGCATCGGCTTGTGCGTAGTCGCCCACAACATCGGAAATATCCGAGGGGTTGATGTTATGCGAAATCGAACTGCCTTCGAGCCATTCGCCATTGATGAAATTCTTGTGCAACATGTGTGGGTTCCTGTGAAGATGATGAACTTAGCGGCGCTGACCACCTGCTGCAAGCAGCCCGGTTAAGCAAAGCGCAGAAGAGACGCTCCGACAACAATCAACACGCCGCCAACGACGCGCTGCCACCCCAGACTTTCCTTGAGTATACGGGCCGAGAACAGCAGCACAAAAACAATTGACGTCTCCCGCAAAGCAGCAACACTGGCAATGGGTGCCTTCGTCATGGCCCACACGGCAATGCCATAGGCCACGCAGGATGCAGCACCGCCGACAATACCCAGCTTCCAATTGTCTGCAAAACCCGCGATCAGCTTTGAGCCTCGCATGAACAGCGCAGCAACCAGAATGAACAACCCGTCAAAAACAAAGATCACCCCTGCAAAACCCAATGCATTGCCGGAGTTGCGCGCTCCTATGCCGTCAACAAGCGTATAAAGCGCAATCCAGCACGCCGTACCGAAGGCGTAGTACAAGGCGTGTGGATCGGCGCCCGGATTCTTATTGCCAAGACCGGTCAACATGAGTCCCGTCACCAGAATGACGACGGCAGCCCCCATCCACAGCCCCACATTATCCTGCGTCAGAAAGAACGACCCCAGCAATGTCAGCAAAGGGGCAGCGCCCCGCGCAATGGGATAGACCACGCTCAAATCAGCATGGCGATAGGCGCGAACCAGAAACAGATTATACCCCAGGTGCAAAACGCCTGACGCAAGTGCATAGGGCCAGATTTGAATGCCGGGAAATCCGAACGCCAGCACCATGCCAAATCCCATCACTGCCATAAAGGTCTGCAGCACGGTCAACGAAATCAGCCGGTCTGCATTGCTTTTGACGATGACATTCCAGCCCGCATGCAGCACGGCAGCAAAAAGCACAATCATGAAAATGGGAAAGGTCAAGGTTCCGTCGTCATAGACATGTTGCAACCCACTGTGAAGTCATTCCCTAGGACAGCATGCATTAAAAATGGGCCCTGAGGCCCATTTCAATTGATCATGTCTGCTTCTGGCCGGTCAGCACTTGGTACCGGGCGGATTGGGACTGGTCTCATAGCAGTCCAGAGTCAGGGACGATCGTGGTCTGACGACAATCGACTGCTCGATGTTGAGCAGCGAAGACCCGAGGATGGACTTGCCTAGAAAAGTAGCCATGAGGGGCGTGTACTTCAGGCAGGCCTGGGTGATGATAAGATCGTTGCCTGCGACCATGAGGTTGGTCGGAATGGTTGTCGTTGTGGGTGTGGTTGTACAAGCAGCACCCTTGCCATTGTCCACCGTCCACTCCTTGGTTATTGTCGAGCCGACTTTACGAAAACCATGTACAACCACGCGCAAGTTGGCGTCAGACTTTGGCTTCATGATCAAGGTGGCCGCCTTGAAGTAATCATTGATGGCGACCTCGGTCACATAAACACGGTTCTGCCCGACGAGGTCAGCAACGGAACTCGCAGAAGCGGTGACACGGCGGTTGTATGACACCATGTCCGTAACGTCGAGAAGACCGAAAAACAGGAAGAACAGAAATGGCAGAATGAACGCAATTTCGATGGCAGCCACACCGCCCTCGGCACGCAAAAATGAACGAATGGATTTATTGTGCATGATAGCGTTGTCCTCAAGAACAAACATTTGTGGAAACAGAGGGGAATGGCTCATTCTTGAACATTGCAAAGCCGGCCATCCGGCGTGTCTTGCCACCGTTCAAATTGCCGAAGTAGTCCATGATGCCCACCTTCACACCAGCCGTATTCCAAATGTAGAGCAGCTGAAAGTTCCAGTCATAGGTGGCAATCAGCGCCACCATTTCATCGCGCTTGCCGCATTGGAATGTCGGCGCATCGGTCGTGCCATCGGGCTTCACGCCCACGGTCATATAGCTGTTCATGGAAGTTGCCAAAGCATCGAATGTCAGCGCCGACTTCATGTAGACGGTCACTTTGCTCTCGCAGGCCATGATGATCTTGGCGATACGGCAAATCTTGGTTTTGAACTGGGCCACCGTCAATTTTTCTTCCTGGGCTTGGCCCGTGCGCACAATGCGCGCAGCTTCCTGAACGCTGGTTTGCAGCACATACTCTGTGAACATCATCAGGCCGGTTTCCACGATGATGCCAAGCATCAGGATGAACAGCGGCACCACCATGGCAAATTCGACGGCAGTGGCTCCGGATGAATTCTTGCGGAAACGGTCGGCCAGTGCGCGGCCCATCAAGTATCGCCCAAAACTCAACATATCAGCCGCTCCGCATGCAATGAAGGCCAGCGCATGGCGCGCGAAACCCGTGACTCCAGACGCCATTCTTAGCAGCAGGGGATTGCTAAACTTTTACTGGATTC
>JANNNG010000066.1:0-9507 GCA_031398425.1 Hyphomicrobiales bacterium
GTGACATGGGCACACCATGCGCTGTTGAAAAATGATCGCAAGGGCCTGATCTGGGGTCTGACCCTCACCATCATTCTCGGTCTCCTGTTCACGGCCCTGCAGGCCTATGAATATGGCCACGCTGCCTTTGCCTTCGACCGCAACAACGGCGGCAACATCTATGGCTCCACCTTTTTCATGGCCACGGGCTTCCATGGTTTCCATGTCATTGTGGGAACCATCTTCCTGGCCATCTGCTTGTTCCGCGCCCTGAAGGGTCATTTCACACCGCAGCAGCATTTCGGCTTTGAAGCGGCAGCCTGGTACTGGCACTTCGTGGACGTGGTGTGGCTATTCCTGTTTGCGGCGGTGTACATCTGGGCCTCGGCCGGGGCTGTATTGCCAATGGAGTGAAGACAGTCCCTCTCCGTCATCGCTGACGCGATGCCACCTCTGCCGCAAGCGGGCGAGGATATTTTTCTTTCCTCACCCGCTCGCGGGAGAGGTGTTGAGCGTAGCGAGACGGAGAGGGAAAGCTTCTACCCATGACCGAAAACCACTATCCACCTCTCTCTCCCCTCACCACCGGCATGCGCGGCAAATGCCCGCGCTGTGGCCGAGGCGATCTCTTCAACGGCTATCTCACCGTTGCGAAAAACTGTTCCTCCTGCGGCCTCGACTATGCCTTTGCCGATGCAGGCGATGGTGCCACCTGGTTCGTCATGCTCTTCGCCAGCGTCTTCGGCGTCGGCTCCATCCTCGGCATCGAAGTCGCCTGGTCACCCATTTGGTGGGTGCATGTTCTGCTTGCGATTCCCATATTGATCATCATCCCCATGCTGCTCTTGCGTCCGGTCAAGGGCCTGCTGCTGGCACAGCAATGGCGCATGGACGCCAGTGAAGGCCGCATCGCAAAATGAAAACCAGGGTTTGGCCGATACTGTTGGCGGCAGGTATTGGCCTCGCGATTTTGCTGGCGCTGGGTGTATGGCAGGTGCAGCGGCTGACGTGGAAGAATGCGTTGATCGCGGACTATGATCGGGCCATCACCGCAGAACCAATTGCCCTCGATGCTGCGCTGGAACAGTTTCTCGCGGGCAAGCGCATTGATGGCATGAAAGTCAAAGCAAAAGGGCATTTTGCGCCACGCGACCCATTGCGCCTGTTGACATCGACATCCATCGGTCCCGCTTGGACACTCGTCCACGGTTTTGAACTGGACACTAGCAGCGCCGTTCTGGTCAACCGGGGCAAAATCAATCAGAGCAAAGCCGTGCCCGCTCCTGCCGAAGCCACTGTTGAAATCATCGGACACATCGTCTGGCATGACCAGGGCAAAGGCTTCTTTGACGTCGAAAATCAGCCGGACGTCAATCAATGGTACTGGTGGGATGTCGTCGCAATGGCCAATCAATTTTCCGCCACACATCTCAATCCCAACTATGTTGTCGTCAACCTGGTCGCAGGCTCGCCGGGGACCGAGGGACTGGACGTCGATCCACCGAAAGCTGAGTTGCGCAATAATCATCTTGGCTACGCCATCACATGGTTTGGGCTGGCGGCGGTTTTGGTGCTGATGACGGGATTGTTCATCTATCGAACGCGTTGATGCACCCCCTCCCGGCTTCGCCGTACTCCCCCGGCCCAAGGGGGCCGGGGGAGAAAAGTTTTTGCCTCCCTCGCCGAAGGCGGGGGAGTACCCCGAAGGGGGGAGGGGGTGTCTCAACGAGTCCGATCTCACCCTTGCCCACCCCGCGCCAACCCCTTAATAGCCCCGCCCATGAACTACGTCTCCACCCGTGGCACTGCCCCCGTTCTCGACTTCGAAGGCGCCATGATGTCCGGCCTTGCCCTTGATGGCGGGCTTTACGTGCCGGAGCATTTTCCTGCATTCCAGGCTGAGGAATTGCGTGCGCTGCGAGGCAAGCCCTTTGCCGATGTGGCTTTTACCGTGGCAAGGCGTTTTATCGATGGCGTCATTCCAGATGATCAGTTGAAGCCGATCATCGATCTTGCCTATTCAACTTTTTCCCACACCGCGATCACGCCCCTGAAACAACTAGACCCCAACCTGTTCCTGCTCGAATTGTTCCATGGCCCTACCATCGCCTTCAAGGACGTGGCCATGCAATTGATAGTCCATCTGATGGACTGGTCATTGGCGCGCCGCAAGCATCGCATCGTGGTTCTCGCGGCAACCTCAGGCGACACCGGTGGTGCAGCCGTGGAAGCCTTCCGGCACAGCACGCAAGCTGACCTGTTTGTATTGTTCCCAGAAGGTCGCGTCTCGGATGTGCAACGCCGTCAGATGACCACGGTCGACACACCAGCAGTGACGAACCTAGCAATCAAAGGCAACTTTGATGATTGCCAAGACATCGTGAAGGCACTCTTCAACGATCATCAGTTTCGCGACGAAGTCCATCTCGCCGGCGTCAATTCCATCAACTGGGCCCGCGTGATGGCGCAGGTGTCATATTACATCTTTGCCGGCGTGGCCCTGGGTGCACCCGAGCGCAAGGTGAGCTTTACTGTCCCCACGGGCAATTTCGGCAATGTGTTCGCAGGCCTCGTGGCCAAACGCATGGGGCTTCCGGTGGACCGGCTGGTGATTGCCACCAACGCCAACGACATTCTGGACCGCACGCTGAAATCCGGTCGCTATGAAGTAACGGGCGTGGAGGCCACCTCAAGTCCGTCCATGGATATTCAGATCTCGTCAAATTTCGAACGGCTGGTATATCTCGCGTCAGACCGAGACCCGGAAAAAGTGCGCCATGCCATGGCGGGTCTCAAGCAGTCCGGTGCCTTCACCCTCGAAAATGCGGCTCTTGCTGCCATTCGCCACGAATTTGATTCAGGCTCTGTCAGCGAAGCTGAAATCGCCGCCACCATGAAAACAACACTGGCTGCAACGGGTGAATTGCTGGACCCCCACACCGCCGTTGGCGTTCACGTGGCGCGTCACCATATGGGTGAAAGTCCCATGGTGGTATTGGCTACGGCACATCCGGCGAAGTTTCCAGATGCGGTCAGGGCCGCCACGGGCGTTAACCCTCTCCTGCCGGAAAGACTAAAAGGCTTGATGGACGCGCCAGAAAGTTTCACAGTGGTTCCCAACAGTGCAGAGGCCGTCAAGAGCCTGATTTTGGAGACCCAGAGGCACTGAAGAGGGAGTTTGAGTATGACAGTCGACATCACCACGCTGGCCAATGGCTTGACAGTCGTTACCCACAATATGCCTCACATTGAAACCGTGGCGCTGGGCATCTGGGTGAAGGCAGGTGCGCGTGATGAATTGCCGGAAGAAAACGGCATCGCCCATTTCCTGGAACACATGGCCTTCAAGGGCACCAAGCGCCGCACGGCGCAGGCCATCGCCGAAGAGATTGAAAACGTCGGCGGTGAAATCAATGCCGCCACTGGCATGGAAACCACCACCTACTATGCCCGCGTGATGAAGGACGATTGGAAGCTGGCGCTGGACATTCTCTCGGACATTTTCACGGAGTCGACCCTCGACGAAGACGAGATAGAACGTGAGCGCGACGTCATTCTGCAGGAAATCGCAGCTGCGAAAGACCAACCTGACGATCTGGTGTTCGATCTCTCGCAAGCCGCAAGCTTTGGCGATCACCCCCTCGGCCGTTCGATTCTCGGGCCTGCAAGCCTGATTGAAACGATGTCACGCGACCAGATGGCAGCCTGGCGCGACCGCAACTATTGGGCCTCACGCATTGTTGTCTGTGCCGCCGGCAACATTGATCACGCTGCCTTCGCCAGGGAAACCGAAAAACTTTTCGGCCATATGGAACGGGGCTCAGCCCCCCAGCGCCAGTCGCCGCTGTTTGCCTCTGGCGCCAGCATTGAACAAAAACCGCTTGATCAAACCCACATTGTGCTGGGCTTTGATGCTCCCAACTATCGCGACCCCCGCATCTATCAGCTTCAAGTGTTGTCGAGCGTTCTGGGTGGCGGCATGTCGTCCCGGCTGTTTCAGGAGGTGCGCGAAAAACGCGGCCTCTGCTACAGCGTGTTTGCCTACGGCACGTCCTATGAAGACGTGGGCCAGCTTGGTGTCTATGCCGCCACATCGCCTGATCACACGCCTGAACTCATAGAGGTGACAGCCGATGTGATGTTGTCCATGGGTCGCAGTGTGTCCGACAAGGAAATCGCAAGAGCCAAAGCGCAATTGAAAACCTCTCTCGTCATGAACCTCGAAAGTGCATCGTCGAGGGCCGATCAGATTGCCCGGCAATACCTCGCCTTTGGTGAAGTGCCGCGCGTCAGCAATCTTGTCAAACGCATCGAAGCCGTGGAAGCCGAAAATGTGCGTGAACTGGCCCATGAGATTTTTGCCGCTAAGCGCCCGTCGCTCAGCGCTGTCGGGCAACTTTCAACACTAGCGAGCTATTCCGACATCGCGGCGCGCTTTGCCGCTAAATCCTGACGCAACACCATGGGGCTGTTGGAAAGTCTGCTGATCACAAGACCTGGCCATGAGTGCCATGGTCAGAAGACCTTTCTGCGTGCGCCTCGCGTTGACGACTTCAGCCAATGGCGGGATTTGCGCAGCGCCAGCCGCAGCTTTCTCAAACCCTGGGAACCCACCTGGGCCGATGATGAATTGCTGTCGTCGTCATTTCGGCGCCGTATAGGCCACTATGCGAAACTTGTGAATGACGATCTGGCTTATCCATTCTTTGTTTTCACACAGGATGGCGAACATCTTCTCGGCGCCGTCACCGTGTCCAACATCCGTCGCGGTGTCGCACAGATGGCCACGCTCGGCTATTGGACGGGTGAAGCCTTTGCCAATGCGGGTGTGATGACGGATGCCATCCGGGCCATCGTCAGGTTTGCCCATGACGAGCTGGAGTTGAACCGCCTGGAAGCCGCTTGTCTGCCGGGCAATCTTCCCTCCATCAGGCTGTTGCAAAGAACCGGTTTTGTGCGCGAAGGCTTTGCGCAAAGCTATCTGAAGATCGACGGAAAATGGGAAGATCACATTCTGTGGGGACGGCAGGTATAAGCAAAGCTAGTCCTCATCCCCGTCGCACACTAAGTTAGGGCATGATTCGCGGTCGATACTGGAATGGGGTTGGGGGCAGCCTCCGCGTGCTGGTTATTTTCATTTTGTTCTGCGTGGGGCTTGCCGCCGCACGAGCGGACGAGCTTGTCAATTTACCCAACGGTGTCACGACCGTTGATCTCTCGGTGCATGGCACGCGTGTGGCGGCGCAAAGACGCAACCTGCAGCTTGAAGTCCCCGGCGAGGCAGACGGAGCGCGGGCTATTCTCGAATTGCGCGGCGATGGCCCCGGCCCTGAATTCAACTGGACTGTGTTTACATTCCGCAATGCTGGCACTGAAAAACGCGCCTATGTGCTGGCTGTTGATGCCCAGCGGCTCGCGGCCTCCGGCATTGTGCGGCTGCAACCCTTTGGCTCCCAGTTGACTAGCGTACAATGGCTTTCAAGTTCCATCGATCATTCTGAAACCACTTCAGCCACGGCAGATGCTTTCCGGTTTGAACTCAATCCGGCACAAAGCATTACGCTGGGGCTTGAGGGTCGCGCCGTTTTGATTGGTGCACGGATTTATGATGTTGCAACATTTGCCCAACGCGAAGCGTCCCTGGCCTTTCTGCGTGGTGCCGTCCTGGCTGTGGCCTTTGTGCTGGCCTTGAGCATTCTCTCGCTCTACGGCATCCGCGCCAACCGCACGTTTCTCGTCGGCGGTTTCTTTGGCTTCACAGCCTTGCTTTTCATGGCGCTTGAGGCAGGGTATCTCGACAAGCTGTTGTGGATGCCAGGCAATGCCGGCATCGCCTTGCAACATGTGCGGGCGGTTGTAGAAAGCCTGTTGGCGCTGGGCATGGGGTTTCTGTTCTGGGGCCTTTCCAATCTCTATCGGCGGTCGTTGCGGGCCGAATTGCCTTACATCTTGCTGATCATGGGTCTTGTGGCGCTGGTCAGCTTTGCTGTTTTCGCACCCAACTATGCAACCTTGGTCGCACGTTGGGCGGTCGTTGGCCTTGCCATAGCGGGTTTTGTTGCCGCAGTGCTGGCAAAGCGCAATGGAATCGAGATCATGGACAGCGCAGCGTTGTTCTGGGGGGCCTTGCTGTGCTGGGTATTTCTCGCTGCCGTTGCCACCCTTGGAGAAAGCCAAACCCCTGTTTGGCATTCTGCAGTTCTCACAGGTTTGACAGCCGTCCTTGGTCTTCTCGCGTTCGTTTCGTTGCGGCTGGCCTTTGCACAGGGCTTTTTGTCCAACCCCTATCAGCAGGATTCAACCCGCCGCAGTCTGGCGCTGACGGGTGCCCAGCATTTCCTGTGGGACTGGCAGCCCCAGTCCAATGCGCTCGACGTGGGCGTTGACCTGGCACGCAGTTTGGGCCACCCCGTCGAAAAGCTGAAATCCACGGCCGCCAATCGCTGGTTCGCTGCACTGGTGCACCCCGCCGATGAACTGGCCTATCGCCAGTCGCTGGATCTGCGGGGGCAAAAGGCCGGCAGTTTCCTTGAGCAGGAATTGCGCCTGAGGGATGTGGATGGCAGCTACCACTGGTTCTCGCTGCGGGCGCGGGCCCTGCCCGGTGCAGGTGGCGTGCCAGCCCGGTTGATTGGAACGCTCACCGACATCACCCGCAACAAGCAGACCGAAGATCGCCTGATCAATGAATCCATCCATGATCCCGTCACGGGCCTGCCAAGCCGCGCCCTGTTTGTGGATCGCGTCGAACAGGACGTGGCAAAACCGCTGGCGCTGCCACGGCGGATCTTGCTGATTGCCATTGAGCGCTTCAAGATTCTGAACGAGGGTCTTGGCCCTGATCTTGGTGACCAGCTGTTGATGGCGGCAGGCCAGCGGATTACAGAATGCCTGCTTCCTGAAGAAAGTGTCGCTCGCATGTCGGGCAGCCGGTTTGCTGTCATGCATGTGGAAACCATTGACGGTCGCGGCGCAGAAACACTGGCGGAAGCCATATTGGCCAAGCTTGCCGAACCCATCCATGTGCTGTCTCAGGACATCTATCTCTCAGCCTCTATCGGCATTTCTCTGAAAAGCTCAATAGATGCCACCGCCGCAATACTTCAGCAACAGGCCGAAACGGCCCTGCAGGAAGCCCAAGGCCAGGGACCCCGCAGCATAGCCATCTTCAATGATAACCTGACCGATGAACGCGCCACCAATGTGGCACTGGAAACCGATTTGCGCCGCGCCATCGAACGCCATGAAATCGAAGTCTATTATCAGCCCATTCTGCACCTTGTGACCCGCGAGGTCGCAGGCTTGGAAGCTCTGGCCCGCTGGCGCCACCCAATACGCGGCCTGTTGCCACCTTCGGAATTCATCGGCATGGCCGAACAGGCCGGCATGATCGGTGAAATTGGCGACATGGTCATGGTGGAGGCGGTTCGCCAGATGGGCATCTGGCAGCGCGTGCTGACGCGAAACCGGCCGGTGTTCGTGTCCATCAACATGTCCGCCTTGCAACTCTCGGACACCGGCTTCATTGATCGGCTGAACGGCCTCATCGCTCGCGAGGGTGTGCTGCCCTACGCCGTCAAGATTGAAATCACCGAGTCGGTTGTCATGCGCTTTCCCGAGCGTGCACGCAGTCTCATTCAGCGCCTGCGCAATCTTGGTATCGGTGTGGCCTGCGATGATTTTGGCACTGGCTTTTCGAATCTCGCATCATTGCGTGAACTTGCTTTTGACACGTTGAAAATGGATGGCAGTTTCATCACCGGCAACAGCCTTGAAGGCCGCGGCGGTGTGATTTTGCAATCCGTCATCAATATGGCCCACAGCCTTGGCATGATGGTGGTGGCAGAAGGCATCGAGAAGGAAGAGCAACTGCATCAACTCATGCAGATGGGCTGCGAATTAGGACAGGGTTTTGCATTGGGCATGCCGATGGCAGCCCGCGATTTGCATGGTTTGCTTGCCGTGCTGCCCGTGGTCGTTGCCGCACTGCCACCACCCGCCATCGGTGCTGCACCAAGGGCACCGCGGCCCAGCTTTGAAATGCAGCTTGACGATACGATCGTCGATGAACCTGAAGAATTGCCGTCCATGCATGCGGTCTATCACCCCAAAGTGGTGAAGAAGAAAAAAGCCAAGGCAAAGGCCAAAACCAAAGCGCCTGCAAAGAAATCCGCCAGCAAAGCTCCACCCAAGACAGCGCCAAAAAAGAAACGCATGGCCGGAAGCAGGTAAGCCTAACTGTGCCCCGCGCTGGTCGACAGCATGCGCGGGTCAATGCCGAGCTTGCCCATGGCGCGTCTGTGTTTGGCAGGCCAGTCCGGTGCAAACACCAGGTCAGCATCGGAATCGCAATGCAACCAGCCATTATGCAGGATCTCGTCTTCAAGCTGCCCCGGAGACCAACTGGAATATCCCAGCGCCAGCACGCGCTCGCTGGGCCCCTTGGCCCTTGCCATGTCCTGTAGAATATCCACCGTGGCCGTCAACTTGAAATCCGCAATGACATCAAGACTGCCTTCATCCCCGCGGTAATCTGCACTGTGCAAAACAAAGCCCCGGTGCTGCTCAACCGGACCGCCCATCAAAATTGGAGTTTGCTCAAGTTGCTGCATCACGTCAGGTGGCGTCTGGCTGAAATCCAATCGGTCCGCCAGCTCCATGAAGTTGAGGCCGGGCATGGGTTTATTGATGATGATGCCCATCGCTCCGTCTTCGGAATGGGCACACAGAAACACCACACTTTCGTTGAAAGTCGTGTCCGTCAGACCCGGCATGGCAATCAGCAGTTTGCCTTTGAGTGATGTCAGCATGGCTGAGGTTTACAGGGTTTTCATGTTGCAAAAAAGGGTAACGCAGAGATGAGTGGCACGTGATGTTTTTTGGGTATAGCAAAAGCCGATGAAACGACGTGACCTGCTGTTGCAGCCCTTGGGCCTGGCGCTTGCCAATTCCGTAAAGGCGGCAGAACAACCGTGGACAGCGCGCCTGCTGCGCGGCGGTTTTGACACAATTCAATGGTGGTCAGGACTCTTGATTTCAATGCAGCCGGGATGGAAAACTTACTGGCGCGTGCCGGGCGACGGCGGCATTGCACCCGCCTTTGAGTTAACCGGAGTCAATGTCGCGAGACACCGCGTCCACTATCCCGCACCCAGGCGCTTTGTTACGCCGTCGGGCACCGTGATCGGTTACAAAGAGGAAGTGGTGTTTCCCATCGCGGTGGTACCGCAGAATCCTGATCAACCCGTGACACTGCAACTCAAATCCTTTTTTGGTGTCTGCGAAGACGTCTGCATTCCCGCACCCTTTGCCAGCAAAGTGATTTTCCATCCCGCCGCGTCCTCGGCACCAGATCAAAACCTCATCAGCGAATGGCAATCAAAAGTGCCACCAATCGTTGATCAAGGCCCCGTTACCGAAGTCCGCGCAATCAGTCACAACGGCCAACCGGCTGTGCTGATCAAGACGTCGGTGCGCGTCAACGACATGTTTGTCGAGGGCAACCCGGCGCATTATTTCGAAGCACCT
>JANNNG010000106.1:0-2977 GCA_031398425.1 Hyphomicrobiales bacterium
GCCTTGACCACGGGGTGCAGCGCTTCACGCATGGCATAGAGCGGACTTGTTCCGATATCGCCATAGACCACCCCCAACGTGGCGAAGGCCATCTTGATTGTATTCTTGCTTTCGTCAGAATGGCCGTTGGCTGTTGCTTCATTCACAGGCGCACACCCCCAGCAGGCATCTTGCTAAATCCATGATGGTTTCAAGGTGCCGCAATGACCGCGCGGCATTCAGCAGGAAGCCCGGAAAGCGTCAAGGGCGGCACGGGTTTCGGTTTGATGACCGGTTTTGTGGGGTCGGGCTTGCGTGGCTTCCATGGAATATCGCTCATCCAGTAAGCCAGTTCCTCGCCGCACCCCGTGCCATCCTTCGGCTTTGGGGCCCATTGGTCCTTGCAGCCTGCCATGCCGGCGGGGCATTTCATGCGAATGTGGAAATGGTAATTATGACCATAGATGGGGCGTACCTTGGCAAGCCATGAACGGTCTCCCGTGGCCCACTTGCACAGTTCTGCCTTGATGGGCGGATGAACGAATATCCGGGCGACCCGATCATAGAGGGCGGCCCGGCGCACCAGCTTGGCGCGATTTTCCGTCCAGGCCTTTGGATCAATTTCCGAGCGGTTTTTCACCATCAGGCGGGCGGCGATATTCTCGCGTTCTTTACCTGTTAGAATACGGTCAGGCATGGGTGTGAACCAGATGTCGGCATCAAGCCCGATCTGATGGCTGGCGTGGCCCGTCAGCATGGGGCCACCGCGCGGCTGCGAAATGTCGCCGATCAGCAAGCCGTTCCATTCGCCAGCAGCCTTCGCCTTGGTGCCCAAATCCTCAAGCAGCGCCACAAGGCCGGGATGACCCCAATTGCGATTGCGCGACACCCGCATGACCTGCCAAGCCGCGCCGTTGATGGCGATGGCCTTGCCACCCGCCAAACAGCCGCGGGCATAAGAGCCAATGGCACGCGCCTGCATATCGGCGGGAATTCTTTGACGGCCAAAAAGTTTCTTTGCGGGCAGTGCCATTGCGGCTTTCAAATCGCGTGGTGGCGGCACCGCCATATCGCTGAGCGTGCTGATGCTCGAGACATCCTGGGCGGAAGCTGTTGCCACCATCATGGCCAGCATCAGGCCTGTAAACTTACTTCTTGCGGAATGCATCAAGGGAAACGACCTTCTTTTCCGTGGTGCCAGGGTCTTCCTCGCCCACATTTTCAGAAAGCTTGTCCCCGGCAGGCTTTCCGTTCATGTCAACCACCTCACCGGACTTGGGCGCTGCAACCTCTTCCACTGGCACCACCTCAAACTGCAAGCCAAATTGCACGTGAGGGTCCAGGAAACCCTTGACCGCGTTGAAGGGAATGATCAGCTTTTCCGGAATATTGTCGAACGATAATTCGACCTCGAAGCGATCCTCGTAAATGTTGAGGTTCCAATACTGGTGCTGCAGCACCACCGTCATTTCACGGGGGTAACGCTCAGCGATGCGAGGGCTCAGGCCCACGCCAGGGTATCTGGTGTTGAAGGCGATGTAGAAGTGATGCTCACCGGGCAGGCCTGACTTATGCACCTTGCGCAACGCATCGCGCACCACACCGCGCAAGGCATTTTGCGCCAGTTGGTCATATCGCATCAGGTCTTCAGCCATAGGTCTCGCAGCTCTGGGGTTATTCGACTCAAGGTCGGAACATAGCGCCGGGCGTAGGGCAATGTCACGCACTGGCAACATGAATTCTTGGGCGGCAAAGGGACGCGTATAATGGGGCAAAGACAGCGCTTTTTTGGGGAAAACGCAAGTTCCCGACCTTCGCCGGGATGACGAGATTTAAAGTGAATACAACAGCTTGACAAACTCTTGCGCAACACGGTTCCGGATTTTGTCTGCCGCATTCAGGTCGCAGGCATAACATGGCCTTTGAGTCTTTCGCGCAGTTGCAGTTTCGAGATCTTGCCTGTGGCGGTATGGGGTATGTCTTCGACGAACGCCACATCATCGGGCATCCACCATTTTGCAATTTTGCCTTGGAGATGTGCCAGCACCTGTTCTTTTGTCACGTCTGCACCGGGCTTTTTGACAACGACGAGCAGGGGGCGCTCATCCCATTTGGGGTGGGGCATGCCGATCGCGGCGGCTTCGGCTACTCCAGCGCAGCCGACGGCAATGTTTTCAAGTGCGATGGACGATATCCATTCGCCACCGGATTTGATCACGTCCTTCGAGCGGTCGGTGATCTGCATGTAGCCGTGCTCGTCAATGGTGGACACATCGCCCGTGTCAAACCAGCCTTCGCCATCAAAGCTGTCCGTCGTCTCTCCCTTGTAATAGCCTTTGGCGATCCATGGTCCCTTTACTTTCAGACGGCCAAACTGTTTCCCGTCGTTTGCGATGTCAGCATTGTTGTCGTCAGTCAGCTTCATCTCCACGCCGAATGTGGGTCGGCCTTGTTTAACGCGCTGCGTCCAAAGTTCCTCGCCAGAGTAATGCCTGGTCGAGCCTTTGGGCTGGTTTACGGTGGCCAGCGGCGAGGTCTCTGTCATGCCCCAGGCGTGAATGACGTTCACACCATATTTGTCCCTGAAGGCGCGCATCAAGGCTTCGGGGCAGGCGGAGCCACCGATGGCGCAACGCTCCAGATCAGGCAGGGTGACGCCTGGGTTCTGTTCGAGATGTTGCAGCAGCAAGAACCAGATGGTGGGCACTGCGGCTGACATGGTGACTTTTTCATTTACCAGCAATTCCGCGATGGATGCGCCATCCAGTTTTGGTCCGGGCATGACCATGTTGGCGCCTGTCATGGGGCAGGCGTGGGCCAGACCCCAGGTGTTGGCATGAAACATCGGCACAATCGGCAGCACAGTATCGGTGGAGCGAACCTGCAAACTGTCCGTGGTGGTCGTCATCAGTCCATGCAACACGTTTGAGCGGTGCGAGTACAGCACGCCCTTGGGGTGGCCTGTAGTGCCGCTGGTGTAACACAAGCCACAAGCCGT
>JANNNG010000130.1:0-4789 GCA_031398425.1 Hyphomicrobiales bacterium
TCCACCCAATCATCAAGGCATTCCGGAAGCATGGTTGCATGCTTGCGATCCTCACCCAAAACAAATCGAGACATCTTCCGCCTCCACCGATTCAGTACAGAAATCTCATAGCATAGATCGGGTTTTCACACAGCCTCGGCCATATGCGGACTTGTAAGCATTTATACTCTGAAGGATGTTTGTCTGTTTATCGATACCTGAAAAGCTGCTTGTCGCTGTTTCAGTTCTGACTCGGGGGCGCCACTAATTTCGAATTCATTCAGCCGCGCCAACTTTCATTGACCAAACTGACATAGACAGTTCGGAAAATCATTTCGACTTGCAAAACCTGGCGGCGGTGTGTGCAAAAAATTGCCAGGACAACCTTAGCAGCACCTCAAGCTGTGGCTCGCATGGCCAGCGCCATTCGCGATTCAACGCCTAGCTTGCGAAATATGTTTTCGAGATGTTTTTGGACAGTGCGCGCGCTGATGCCGAGTATCAAGCCAATCTCGGTGTTTGTTTTTCCCACCGCGACAAGCGTTACGATCTCTTTTTCACGCCCGGTCAAAGGTAGGGCTGAGGTATCGACCGTGGCGATGCCCCGCCCCGCTTTGATGACGACGTAGCCTCCGTTTTGGTCGGGAATGTAGTTCGCCGTTAGCTTCATACCGGAATGCACTTTGCTAAAGGTGCGCCAGTTCCGGCTGGGTGACCGGCTCAATCCCCAATCACGGCTTTCAAAGAATACATTTAATAAGGGCGCCGGCAGGCTGCCCTTCCATGCCGGGCAGTCGGCAAAAAACAGCCGGAGCACATTCTGAGCTGCCACATCGCCCGATACGACGCCATCGCGCGAAACGCGAAGAACATGCCAGCCCCCCAAGATATCAAGACTTTGTATGGAAGCAAAATTTACATCAATGCCTGCAGGTAATTCGCCTGAATCAGGCATCTGCCCCGAGCCCTGCTCGGGTTTGGCCGTTTTTGCATCACCCATGGGCGCAGCGCACTTTCGACCCCCAATGCTGACATTAATACGGGTCGGTCGGCAACTTGTCAAACTGGGCCACTCCCACGCGAGCGACGGCCGCTCGCGTGGGAGTTCGAACAGTGCAGGCGCTTCAGGCAATTGCAAGTACCGCCTGACCCGACATCGCTTCTGTTACGCCTGAGTCCGATGGTAACAACACCTCACGAAATGTGTCCAGCGTTGCCAACATAAAGGGCCGCGCCGCTTTCAGTGTTTGCTCATCAGGCCATTCACCGATCAAGCAATAGTCGCTTTCCCCGGTCTTGATGATTGTTCCCTGCTGCAATCCAGGCCAGTTAATCTTGCCGGGGCCATGGGCGCTCAGGAAGGCGTTGTCCTTCCCTGGCCGGACTTTGAAGCGGACAATGTTGAAAGCTGTCATGGCTCAGCTCTTAGCAACTGACGTCACAAGGGTAGCGTCGATGAAATTCTCGATAGGCGGACTGCCTTCTTGCACCATGAGAATATCCCCTTTTAGCCGGTCTCCCTTGACCACGCCCTTCCAGATGAGCTTGCCATAACGGGGACTCTCAGTTTCAGCATTGAAGTGGACCGTTTCACCGTCCGCAATTGCACTGTAAAGAGCGTCACCATAGCCATACTGATCGCAGGCGCTGGAACGGAAGCGACCATTTGCGAAGATCAGGGTATCAGGATCACCGCTGCTCTTGCCCTTTTCGATGAACTGTCCATGGTAAGATTTGCCGTCGAGCAGGGTTGTGCCTTCAACCTGTGTGTGACCTGATGCGTAGTCGACCATGCCTTGGAAGTCGACGATGACGGCAGGCTCATTGCCAACGACCCAGGCGTCATGCCCGCTTGGCAACACCGACACGTCACCTGGTTTACAGTCGAATTCGCTGCCATCATCCATTTTCACGCGCAGGATGCCTGAGACGTGATATTGAAAATGTGGAGCTTCGCAGCTTTTGGTTTTCACGAGCGGTTGTACGGAAGTGGCCCAGCGCCAGCCCGGATCAAATACCGCCCGTCCGATCATTGCGCCGCCGATCTTGACGAGTTCAACCCTGCCCTTGGGGAACTCCCGGACTTCGTCTGCCTTGCCGAAAGCCTTAACCTCAGCTTTCGCAAGCGCCGCTGCAATTCCATGCGTATGTGTCTCCATTGCTTTTCTCCATCTTCAGTCCACGACCTGTGGAACACCGAGAAGGATAGGATTAAGTGTGCAGAAAACCCTATACGCATGTTGGCGTAGCGGTTTCGATGACAATCACAGTTTTAGCTGGTTTCACCCGATAACTCAGACGCACTGCAGCTATAACTGCTTCCGCCTCCGAAAATTGGTAACGATGGATACGGGGCAGATGGACATGAACAATTCCTCAGTGGGAATGACGTCAACAGAGATGATGCTGGGTTGGCAAATCGTTCTTTCTTCCATCAGATTGATATGTCTTTATTTTTCTTCCCAATCTTCCAATCCCACAGACTGGCCCCCAAGAGTGCGATGAAACCAGTAATCTCAATGACCCTGTTGAATGACCCAAGCATGGTCCAAAGAACGAGCAATGCTCCCAAGGATGCAAGCACGACGGGGCCAACCGACTTGTGCCGACGATAGTTCAAACCCACGCCTATCGCTGCGAGCACTGCAAAAAAACTGATCGCACCGGCCCACATACCTTCATTAAGTGAGATGCTAAGTCCCATTAACGACAGGATGCTCACCAACGCGAGAGTCCCGTAACACGCAAGGACCGAACAGACTGTGGCAGCGCCTGGCAACCAGTCTAATCGTCTTTCTGATTTCTCAACCATGAAAACGACAATCCTCTACTTCATTGAAACCATACCAGATCACTTTCAGTTTTGAAAGTTTCGTTCAAAACTGACAAAACGTGATCGATTCAATGACGCCAAATCCAGTTAGTGATCCTGGGCGCGCGATCGCAGTTGGTAATGACTAGGGCGTGATCACCATAGCGACAAGCCGCGGTTTCGAACCTATTGCTGACCTTTGCCATACAGTACCCAATGTCCGGTTCGGGTCCAGGCTGTGTAAAAACGCGGTTTGGGTCGAAATTTCTGCGTGATTTGCGTGAATATGGGAATCTAATATTTGCCAAAGCATTGATTTCATTGAAGTGAAAATTCATGAAACTTGGGCAAAACAAAAATTCTGACGGTTCGCAGACGTTTTTACACAGCCTCGGTCAAGAGGAGACATTCCGCAGTATGTGCCGATGCAATGATCAAAACCGTTCCGATTGTTTTGGCTGGTATACCCGCTCTCCATTCCAGTTCGACACTACCAATATTGTCTGGTTCAAGAAGATTTAGGTAAGGACAATTGACACTGTTGGTCGTTGTAACTTCGCGCGCAAAATGCAAGCATTGGCTTCCACGTGGCCTAACCCGAAAAGCTTGCGTTGGCATCGACATGCTCTAACTCAAAATGCCAGCATTGGCTTCCACGTGTACAAACTGGAGGTATGATCATGCTGAATTCAAAGCCGTTTATCGTTGTCGATCGCCGCAAGTTCCTAGCGACTGCCGCTGGCTTCATCGCCGCCGGCCTGATGCCGAAAAGTGTCTTGGCACTGGCCGGTCCCTACAGTTTCAAACACGGTGCCGTGGATGTGACGGTTGTCAGCGACGGCCACCTTGTTCTGCCAACCGGCGTTTTTGGGCCCGATGCACCACCGGAAGCGCTGAAAGCCATTCTCGCTGCGGCTGGTGCCACCGGCAGCGAGATACAGGTGCCCGCCAACGTGACCCTCATCAAGTGGGGCTCCGACCTCATCTTGTTCGACAACGGTTCCGGCACCGAGTTCCAGCCTTCGGCCGGCAAGCTCATTGAAAACCTGAAGCTCGCCGGGATCGATCCGGCTGCGATCACCAAGATGGTCTTCACCCATGCCCATCCCGACCACATCTGGGCGACCGTGAATTCTGGCGGCAGTCTGAATTTCCCCAACGCTGCGTATTATTGCGCCGCCGCCGAATGGGATTTCTGGATGGGCAAGGACATTCTCACCCAGATGCCCAAGGAGATGCACCCCTTCGTGCTCGGCGCCCAGAAGCATCTCAATGGCGCCAAGGATCGCGTCACGATGGTGAAGCCGGGGGACGATATCGTCACCGGCATCCGCGTGCTCGAAACCTATGGGCACACGCCGGGGCACGTGTCCTTCGAAGTGGCGGGCGGCGACGGGCTGATCATCGTCGGCGATGCGATCGGCCTGCCCGTCATGTACTTCCCCCATCCGGATTGGCACTTGGCCTTCGACGCGAACCACGATCTGGCCATTGCCAACCGCAAGAAGTTGCTGGACCGCGCCGCCACCGACAAGACGAAGATGCTCGGCTTCCACTGGCCCTATCCGGGCGTCGGCCACGCCGAGAGGAAGGATGGTGCCTATCAATACGTGGCGACGACGTAGCGCGTCACCTGAAGAGGTTGCTTGAGGCGGTGATGCCGTCATTAGACGTGGGTGGTCATGATAGATGCGCGCCGCCGCTTCGCTTTCGGCGGCGGCGACCGCTGTCATCAGCGGGGTGAGACGATCCTCCTCTCGCGAGCGTCGGAGGGTGGAGCATAGACCCGACGGCATATTGATCGAGACCGCGGGAGTTGCCGATAATCTCAATCTTCACGGTGAAGTCCTCAACCGAAATGGAATCATGGTGTTCGGCGATGCTGTTGAGGACATATTGTACACCGACATAGAAGCGTTCAAGTCGGCGCTCGGCGCACATGCGGCCATCGAGCTGCGATAGGGCAAAACTGGGCCGCGGCGTGAATTTGCAAAGTGA
>JANNNG010000152.1:0-11983 GCA_031398425.1 Hyphomicrobiales bacterium
TGCGCCTTGGCGCATTCCGCCAGCAGCATCGCAACAATCTGCCGGGCCGATCCATCACAAAACAATTGGCCCAGGGTTTTCTCGTGCCATGCAATCTTGTGTTTTTCCACGAGGCCCAGAAAGTCCCTTGGTGTGTAACGCGAAAGGGCCGAGCGACTAAAATGCGGATTGGCGGAAATGAAGTTGGCAGGCGTGGTGCCCATGTTCGTGAAATTGCAGCGCCCGCCGCCCGAGATCAGGATCTTGGCACCCGCCTGCGGGTTATGATCAAGAAGCAAAACCTTTGCGCCCCGCGAACCCGCTGTCAGGGCACACATCAGTCCTGCGGCACCAACGCCGAGAATGATCGCGTCATAGGACAAGGACGCGACGACCCCTCATGCAATAATGGTCAGAGCCAGCCCGTTACCAGACCAAGTCCGGCAGCGGCAATCAAGCTGCCGCCAACTTGCGCAACGCGCGAAATTGTAATCGTGCCAAGCCTTGAAACCAGAAGACCAAGGCCAAGTCCTACCCCATGCAACAGTGCTGTTGCACAGACAAATCCAAGACCATAACTGAAGCCCGATGTGTCCACCGGCATTTCGGCACCATGGGCCACCCCATGAAACACAGCCAACCCGCCGACCATTGCCGCAGCGATTGCGACGGGCAACTTCGTCTGCATATCAACCAGTACGCCAAGAACCAGGACCGACATGGCAATGCCAACCTCAACGAACGACACATCAACGCCGGCAATGCCCATGGCACCACCTGCAACCATCATCGCAACGAAACTTGAAGGCACGGCCCACAAGGCCCGGCCACCCAGAATTACCGCAAACAGCCCCACTGCCACCATGGCCAGGACGTGATCCATGCCACCCATCGGGTGCATGAAGCCGTGCAGGAAGCCCTGCGTCAGCGCGCCTTCAACATGCGCCTCGGCGCCTGTCACCGTGCCGACCAAAATTCCGAGTGATATCAATAGTTTTTTCATGGCCGCTTCCCTTGCTCCTGCTGCGACGCGGAAACTTGTCCGTCCGTCCGGTCTGTGTTTACCATCCTGTCACACCCTGTCCAGCCGCAAAACGGCACGCCGTGAACCAAGTTCGGCAGCCATGCAACACCTGCCCAATAGTTTGAGGCGCCGCCTTGTTGTCGAAGCAATTGATTGCTAAGTGCAACTTCTGATGCTGCGATTTGTCCCCCTCACCTTTGCCTTTTTGCTGTCGGCTTGTGCCGCTGGTGGTTCAGGTGCACTTGATACGGAGAGCCGCGCCATTTCTGTGCAGCAGAATGCAGTGCCCGCGTCCGGTGCAGGAGCTGCCGCATCAGTCAGCCATCTTTTACCTTCGACCGGCCCCACCTACGTAACATTGACAGTATCCAGAGGTGATCCCTCTGGCTCCAGTACAGACCGCTTCGGCTTTCAGGCCATCACGTCCGGCAGTGGATATGTGGTGGACGGTTCAGGCTATATTTTGACGGCTGCTCATGTTGGCGTGGCCAAGGGCAATGCCGTGTCGGCACGAGCCGCCAATGGCCGCGTTTATTCCGGCAATGTGATTTCCGTGCTGCCTGGCAATGATATTGCCGTGATCAAGTTGCGCGGCTTTGCTGGCAAGGCCGTCACGCCATCTTCGCCGGGCTGCGTGGCCAAGGGGGACCTCGTCTACACACTGGGTCGCCCCCATTCGCAGGGTGACGTGGCCCGCGTTGGCGCGTTTGAATCACGCCACTTTGGCCGCGCCGTGGCCTATGGCAAGTTCGGCTATCCTGACGCCATGGTTCTCCACATGGGCACGCAAAAAGGTGAGTCCGGTGGCCCCGTGTTCGACGGTAATGGCCATCTGATCGGCATGGTGGTCAGCACCCTGTCTGATTCACAAGGCAACTCTATCAATCTTGCCCATGCCATACCGTCGACGGCGCTGGCCAACTTCTACTGCGCCAGTGCAAAGTGTTCCGGCGCGTGGTCTGCCTTGGCCAGAAAATCAGTGGACAGCTGCGACAGCTAAGGCAGTAATACCGTTGTGCCGGTCGTTTTGCGCGCTTCCAGATCGCGGTGCGCCTGAGCGGCATCGGCCAAGCCATAGCGCTGGTTGATGGGCACCTTCACTTTGCCCGCAGCCACAATATTCACCAAGTCCTCGGCGGTCTGGCGGAAGTCTTCATCAGTCGCCGTGTAGCTGAACAACGTCGGCCTTGTGACGTAAAGTGATCCCTTTGCTGACAAGAGACCAAGATCGAAGTTTTTCACAGGCCCGGAAGCATTGCCAAAACTCACGAGCAGACCACGCAACTGCAGGCAATCCAGCGATGTCATCACCGTGGCCTGCCCCACACCGTCATAAACCACGGGCACACCCTTGCCGCCGGTTTCATCGCGCACCCGCTTCACCACATCGTCTTCTGAACTGTTGATTACCACATCGCAGCCGTGATCGCGGGCGATTGCCATCTTCTCCGCACTGCCCACAGTGCCAATCACGCGCGCCCCCAAGGCCTTGGCCCATTGCGAGAGAAGCAATCCTACGCCACCGGCTGCGGCATGCATCAGGATCGTGTCACCGGGTTTTACAACATACGTTGCCCGCAAAAGATAACGTACAGTCATGCCCTTCAGCATCATGCCTGCTGCAGTCTCGTCAGAAATTGCATCCGGCAGTTTCACGAGCCGATTGGCCGGGACGTTTCGCGCCTCTGCATAGGCACCCGGTGTGCCCGTGCCATAGGCCACACGATCACCAACACTCAACCCAACGACGCCTTGCCCCAAATCTTCAACGACACCCGAAGCCTCGAGGCCAATACCTGACGGCAATGGCAACTTGTAAAGCCCGGAGCGGTGGTAAGTATCAATGTAGTTGAGTCCGATGGCCTTGTGACGAATGCGTACTTCACCCTGCCCCGGTGGCGGCACATCGACCATTTCCAGATGCAATACGTCTGGTCCACCAGCTTCAGAAAATCGAATGGCATTGATCGACTGGCTTGTCATTGTCTGTCATCCCACATTCCGACCAAGGCGGCCACCAGTTGACTATAACCCAATTCTTCCAGCGAGATGATACGCACATCCAGAATGGCTGCCTTGCCCATCAGGGCGTTGTAACGCGCCGCCCCGCGGATTTCGTCATGCAGATCAGTGGTAACCAGCACCGCAACCCGTTCACCGGGCCGCCCGAAGTGGTCACACAGATTGTCTGCCTCATGTACGGCATCCATCAAACGGTTGCGATGCTTCTTGTCGTGCATGTCGAGTTGGGAACGAAGAGCCTTGCAGGACACAAACCCCAGCGTACCATTTCTGCGCATGATCAGATCAATTTCATTCTCGCCCGTAAATCCCTTGACGGTCCAGCCAATGACTTGGCCGTAGAAGGCCTCTTCAGCCTTTGCATCCATGGCGGCCAGCCAGGCCAGTTCCTCGAGCCAGCCCCCCGAAAGATAGCGCCTGCCCGCTACCTCACAGATTTCGTGACCGTGTTCTTCTTTCACCACCAGCTTGTGTCTCAACAGTTCAGCCACGATCTCATGACCCATGGGTGTCACAGTTTCGGGAATGATTTCAACATGCCGCATGAAGCTTTCGGTAGCGCGGAAAATACGGTCCCGCACCTCTTCGAACTGGCGGTAGTGATCGGCGATCATGCAGGTCAAGGGTTTGCGCAACAGCGCCTCGTCCTGGTCACCCGTATCACCTTTCAGCCATGCACCGCGTGCAGACAGCAGGGCTTCTATCGAAAGCATTTCCATGGCAAGTTTATCGCCTCAGCTTGAATTTCATTCAAGCCTTAAAAGCCAGAGCAGAACCCGATGACCCTCCACTTTTCACCATCCGTCGTGTCAGTCGAAGCACCGCCGATTGCCGAAGCCATGAGTTGGGTCCGGGCAGGCCAGCGCAACCGCGTCTTTCTCAATCTTTGCCAAGCCGTGCCCAGCTATCCACCTGCACAGGAATTGCAGCAGGAGTTTGCAAGACTGGCACTTACCGATGGCATTGGGGGTTATACAAACATCTATGGCCTCGAGGCGCTGCGACAGGCCCACGCCAACACACTGTCTTTGGATTATCAATCGACAATACCCTGGTCAAAAATTGCGATCACCACAGGCTGCAACCAGGCCTTTGCGGCGGCCATTCTTGCCATTGCACAGGCTGGCGACACGTTTCTCGTGCCAACACCATGGTATTTCAATCATCAGATGTGGCTGAAGATGCTAGGCATCGGCATGGAACCTATCTCAGCCTTCGGCGCAGGGCGAAACTACCCCGATGTGGCAGAGGCTGAAAAAGCCATCACGGCCACCACCCGCGCCATTGTGCTATGCACCCCAAACAATCCAACTGGAGCAATCTATCCAGCCGATGTCATCCATGCCTTTTTTGATCTGGCGCAGCGCAAAGGCATAGCGCTCATCCTCGATGAAACCTACAAGGACTTCCGCCCCGACGCGGCACCACCCCACAGCCTGTTTAATCGACCGGACTGGGACAGCACACTGATACAACTCTACAGTTTCTCCAAGGTTTATGCCCTTGCAGGTTATCGCCTGGGATCAATGATCGCGAGTGAAGCGCTGCTGTCGGAAGCCGCAAAGGTTCTCGATTGCATGACCATCTGCCCACCTCATATCACCCAGGCCGGTGTGATCTTCGCCCTGAACGAGTTGAGCGACTGGAAACGTGGAAAGCTGGACATCATGGCGGGCCGCCTTGCCGCAATCCGCACCGCATTTTCCCACCCCGAGCTGAAATTTGAAATGATATCTTCAGGCGCCTATTTCGCTTACGTCAAACATCCGTTCCAGGGCGAACTGTCAAAACCCGTGGCCATGCGCCTGGCCCAGGACAATGACGTGTTATGCCTGCCCGGCGTGATGTTCGGACCAGGCCAGGAAGACTACCTGCGTTTTGCCTTCGCAAATGTTGATGGCGCATTGATGCAGCCACTGGTGGAACGGTTGATCGGGGCACAGAATTCGTGAGTAAAGTTCGACTCAACAAGCAAGATATCTCACTTGAAGGCAGATTGGCGCGCATCCCCTTTCACCACTAACAGCGCAGCCAACACCGCATAAAAAAACACCTCTCGCCAAATGATGGGAAGATACCCATCCCACAACGCTTCAGCCTCACCGAAACCAAAAGCGGCGATGGCGGCAAGTCGCGGTGTTGAAAACCCACCCGCCGCCGCAATGAACAAGACCTTCAAGCCATAGGTCAAACCGGCGCCGAAGGACATGTTGCCAAAATGCACGAGCGCCAACAGACCGCCAGCACAGGACAGGACGCCCGATGCAATCGCCGTTGCAACCACAACTCTTCTGCTGTTGACGCCGCACAGGACGGCGGCCTTTTCGTCCTGAGCCACCGCACGCACCGCCCTGCCCGCCCCTGTCATCGATAAGACCAGATCGGTGATGACAAGCATCACAAGGATGAGGCCGATGTTTATTGCCTGCACCAATGTGATACGCGCACCCATACCCAGCGCAACTTGCACATCACTTAAAGGCGGCAACCAGAAATCTCGACCAGATGCGCCAATGCGTACGGCTTCCATGAGAATAATCGCCAGTGCCAGTGTGACCACAATCATCATGTTGGGCGATTGATGGTGAAACCGCGGCACCAGGATCAAGGCGAAGACCGAAAGCACGAGAGCACTCAGTATCAGCGCTGCCCAAAATCCAAAGGCGATCGACGAGAAAAATGTAAAGATCAGCACGTCGTAAGCCAGCGTGGCCCCCAGCACCAACACCTGCCCGGAAAATGCAAAGAATGCGCCATGTGCCAGATTGGGCCGCTTGATCACCTGGTTCAGCAGCACATAGCTGTAGGCCAGCAAGCCGTACAAAAAACCGTTGTGCAGGCCATTGCAAAGGATTTGAAAGAGATATGACACCGGACCTGTTTCGGCGGTAAAATTTAACTTGTAAAGTGGTTTTTGAAGGTTAGAATTGCCCTATGACAGAATGGACGGCCCATCGTTTTTCCGGAGGTGCCTTGGCCTTGGACCTGGCCAACACGGTGATCTGGAAAGACATTGAAACCCGTTGCCTTGACCGGTTGCAAACAACGGAAGACATAGAAGCTTTTGCGACCGCAGCACTGCGCCATTCGGAAGACTTGGTTTCACCCGTGCTGCTCAGCCCACCCAAAAGCAAGGCCGAGGTCGCAGACCTGACGGCACTGCGTGACGCCATTGATGACTGGCTACGACCGCTTGCCTTGGACCAGCAGAATGTCGCTTCCGTTGCAGCACTGTTCAAAGCCTGCTGGGCAGCGACCAGGACCAGCGACACTGCGCAATTGGCGCATGCTTGTGCCCTGTCGGCCACGCAGTTTTTCCAGCCGCAGATCCAGGCCCGCGTAAAGGTGTGCCCGACGTGCCGCTGGCTGTTTCTGGATCGCAGCAAGAATCGCTCAAGGCGCTGGTGCGACATGAAAGTGTGCGGCAACCGCGCCAAGGCGCACCAACATTACCATTCGCAAAAGCAAAAGGCGGAGAACGCAGCATGAGAAGGAAAACAGCACTGCTGTGTCTTGTGCTGTTATCTTTGCCGGGGTGTCGTGACGCAGCGCGTCAAGGCTATATGGAATTGACCGGGCGAGTCTTCATCTTCAACCCGCGCGTAGCCACGGCGACCTATGTGGTGACACTCGGAATTCTTTCGCCCTTGCCGAGTGGTGCAAAAGTCGAAGCCCTGTTTGACAATCCGGCGGGCGGTGAAAAGCTCAAGGTGGAACAAAAGGTCTTTTCTCAAACGGGAAAAATCGCGCTGGAAAGTCCCTCTTTGCTCTGCATCAAGAAAGGCAGGCGCTACAATTTCACAATCAAGCTGATGGATGCCCAGGGTACGGAATTGCAAATCATTTCGTCGTCCATCGAATCGACACTGGATCAGAGCGTGATGCCCGACGCGCCATTGGTTGTCGGTCCCGCATACCAGCCCAACCCTGCCCTCAAAGGCAACGCTGCGGGCAAGCTGCCCGATGCACCGAAACAAAAATGTCCAGCGTGATGGAGTTTCATTTCAAGTTTGGCGTTTGAAACAGTGTGACACGCAAGCCCCCGTGGTTGATGGGCAAGCCGACTGTCTTGAATGGCAGGCCGGTGGCTTTTGTCAGTGCAACGTCTGTGGTGATCATGGCCACGCGCCAACCCTGAAAGCGTTCGCGCATGACCTTGCCAAACGCCGCGTGCAAGTCCAGCAATGGCCGCTTGTTGCCAATGCGGGTGCCATAGGGCGGGTTGACGATCACAAGACCTGGTGCACCCTCTGGCGTCTGCAAATCGCTGATAGCCCGTTGCTTGAATTCTGTGCTGGCTGACACCCCTGCCCTTGCGGCATTGGCTGTTGCAGCCTTGATCGCGCCCGCATCCCTGTCACTGCCATAAAACCGGAAGTGGTTTGGCACTGAAGCCTTTGCCCCCTGCATTGTTGCCCATACCCTGGCGTCAAACGTGGCCAGCTGTTCAAAGGCAAAACTGCGAGAGCGACCGGGCAGCAGACCCGCGGCCAATTCTGCCGCTTCGATCACGAACGTGCCAGAACCACACATGGGGTCAAGCACTGTTTCCATGCCGGTGAAGCCGACTGCTCGCAGCAGCAGTGATGCAATGGTTTCCCGCAATGGCGCTTTCGCGATGGCCTCCTTGTGGCCACGCTTGTGCAACATGTCACCCGAAGTATCGACGCTGATCATACAAAAATCATGCTCAATGCGGACTTTGATGATAACATCTGCAACCTCGCTGATGGGTGCACCCAATTCCTCATGAATGGCGGTGGCAATGCGCTGGGCGGCGGCACCACCGTGATAGATTTTGGACTTTCTGCAAGTGGCCTCGACACGAAACGGCACATCTTTTCGCAAGCTGTCGCCCCAGGGAAACTTGCGCGCCCGCTTGTCCAGCTGTGAAAGATGAATCGCAGAAAACCCACCAAGCCGTGCCAGCACCCGGCCAGCGCCCCGCAGTTCAAGGTTGGCCCGCCAGACATCCGTCCACTGACCGCGCACCGTCACCCCACCCGGAATAACCTTGGCATCGCAAAAACCGGCCGCCCTGACCTCAGCCAACAAAACAGCCTCAAGACCAGGCGTGGCCACCAGAAAAATTTCGAAATCAATTGGATCATCAGGCACGGAAGGCCTTGTTTTCGTTAAACGATGGCGGAGACGGATTCCCCATAACATCGGTTTATCATCATCTTTTGACGTTCGTCAACGTTTCAATTTGTCCTTTATTTACTCACATATCTATTGCACCTGTGTTTTCCGGCATTCATTGACGTTCGCCACGAACCGCGTTATCGTGTGGGGCAGGATGTGGGGCAGGATTGGAAAAGCGATGGCAAAACAGCTGGCAGTTTCAAGCGCAAGAACCGTGGAAACCCTTGCAAAGCCGGGGCGGCATAACGCGGGCGACAACCTTTATCTTTCGATTACGAAGGCTGGCAGCAAGCGTTGGGTGTTTCTCTATGTGTTTGGAAACCAGCGCCGCGAATTGGGCCTCGGCAGCCCTGCAAAGGGAATGAGCCTTGCCATGGCCCGTGACAAAGCCGTCGAAGCCCGCAAGCTGATAAATTCGGGCGTTGACCCGATTGAGGTCATGGGCAAGTCTGCCCGCGCCATTGCCGAACGCGGCATTCCCAATTTTGGCAGCTTTGCCGATGACTATCTCGCCACACACGGCCCGAAGTTCCGCAATGACAAACACAAGGCACAATGGGCGATGACGCTTGAAACCTATTGCGCACCTATCCGCTCACGGCCAATTGACGAAATCTCAACCGATGACGTGTTGCGGGTGTTGCAGCCCATTTGGTCGAAAATCCCTGAAACCGCGTCGCGTGTGCGGGGCCGCTTGGAAAACGTTCTGGACGCAGCCAAGGCCCGTGGCTTTCGTGATGGCATGGACAACCCCGCAAGATGGCGCGGCCACCTCAAAGCCCTGTTGCCAGCCCGCCAAAGGCTCACACGCGGCCATCATGCCGCCCTGCCCTATGACAACCTTGCCGCGTTCCTGACCGAACTACAGGCCAAGCAGTCCACCGCCGCGCTGGCGTTGGAACTCTGCATTCTCACGGCAACCCGTTCCGGTGAAGTCCTGAATGCCGTCTGGCCAGAGTTTGACTTGAAAAAGGCGATTTGGACTATTCCCGCCATCCGCATGAAAGCCGGACAGGAACACCGCATTCCGCTCACAACCCGCGCCTTGGAAATTCTGCACTCACTGTATAAGCTGAGAAGCGAGCACAATGACCATGTGTTCGCTGGCAATGCCAAGGCTAAGCCTTTGAGCAACATGGCCATGAGCATGCTTTTGAAGCGCATGGACCGGAAAAACATCACCGTGCATGGCTTCCGGTCCACCTTCCGTGATTGGGCCAGTGAACAAACCTCATTCCCACATGAAACATGTGAACACGCGCTGGCACACCGCATCAGCGACAAGGCGGAAGCAGCCTATCGCCGTGGTGACCAATTCGAGAAGCGCCGCAAGTTGATGGAAAGCTGGGCCGCATATTGTGAACCAAAAACCAGCACAAATGTTGTTTCCATCACTGGCAAAAAGGCGTCGTAATCCATGCCTGTTGCATTTCGCCATAACCTATAATAAATATAGATATGGCGAAACCCGTTTACCTCTCATTTTCCAGACAAAAGGCCCTGAGCCTTGTGCGGGAATTGGCAAGGGATAGTGGCAATGTCATTTTCTTGCCTCACGCTTCCCAGCGCATGCGGCAACGGCACGTGACGGCAAAAATGGTGTTGGAATGTCTGTTGCGTGGCGTGATTGTTGAAGGCCCTGTTCTTAGTCTCAAGGGAACATGGGAACTGGCCATGCAGCGCATGGCATCGGGTGAAAGATTGCGAGTTGCCTTTGCCATCGACTTGCCAAGCCGCCTGATTATCATAACCGTCTATGACGTGAAGGATTGAATGACCATGTATCACTACACCGAAAGCGGGCTTCGCAACATCTATCTGGTGAATGGCTTCAAGCAACACAAAACCGCCTATGGCAAAGGCATTGCCTTTGACAACATCGACGGCTTACACCGTGAAATTGGCCGTCACCTCTGCGCCTATCGCCCGCGCTTGACAGGGCCTGAGTTTCGCTTTCTGCGCCACGAACTTGACCTTTCGCAAGCGGGTCTCGCCACACTACTGGGCAATAATGAGCAAGCCGTAGCCCTATGGGAAAAGTCCAAGGTGAAAGTTCCGGCATGGGCAGACAGGTTGATGCGGGCGCTTTACCGCGAACACATGGGCGAGAATGTGAAAATCAGGAAGTTGATAGAAGAGATGGCAGGGTTGGAAAACAGTAAGGCATTGCCAACGCGATTTGAGGCCCGCGAATCTGCAAAGGGCTGGACATTAAAGGCGGCATGAAATGAAAATCACCAGAAACAAGAAATTGCTTTTCTTCATTGCTATAGGTGGTGCAAGCACTCACCTCGGAACTGCAAATGCAGGTGACCCTCCGTCTATTGGTTCAGCTTACAATACAAAAGAAAACAGTTACGTTCAGTACGAGTGCATTCCTGATAATCAACAGATCAAGTGTAACTTTTCGCAAGTCAGAATTTCTCGGAAGTTGCCGTCGAGTGAGATATCGAAGAGACTGGAGTCCGCGCGTAGTGAATACCAAGCTGATTCTAAAAAACAATTTGGCGATACAGATTGCAAACGAATTAAAAGCTACTTGATTGGCCTCGAAAATGGGAAAGTTCCTAGCGACTTCAAAAAAGACTTTGCTGAGTATTATTCCGCTATGTCCCCGCCAGAAAAATCAGCGGCCAAACCTCTTTTAATTGCTGCTTTGAGATTTTGTGAGTCACCGACTGAAGCAAATTATACTGAGTTTGCAAAAGTCGGTTTGGAAAAAGACAGCCGAACCTGCAATGTAACTGTGAACCCATACACTCAAATTTTTTCGCAAATTGCGAATACGGATAAATGGGTAGTGAACCAATCCGAGGGGCCACTCGGTGTTTGCGGCGTCGTAAATATAAGCAGGTTCGAGAAAGACGGGAAATATCCGCTCTGGAATTACTTCGCAAAAAAAGTAGTCACAAACAAAGCTGGGGAGATAATTGCGGGATATAGCTGCGAACAATTGGACGAAACTGAGTTTGAATATAGCTGGAAATCTGATTCTAGATATGTTGGCTGTGATTTCATTGCCTTCAACTAGTTTTAGAGACATGACTAGGCTCGCTACCGAAACGCCGTTGCACCACAGTCTGCCAAGCGTATCTCAAGGTATATTCGCCCAATTTTTTCGGCTTCTAGAATTTATAGCCAGCTAGGCAAAGAAAAATCCCGACGTTTGAACAGGGGCAGTGGATTGTGGGTATAACTAGCTACGAATAGCCCATGTTCACCAGAGTTTGCTATAGTCCGCACACGAACTATTCCTCGACGGGCTAGTAATCAAACTAAAAGCCGTTGCACCACGGTCTGCCCTTCGTCCCACAAGGTGCATTGCAAGAGGTGTTTTGCATGGCAGAACCATTAGCGCCGGAAGGCTTTGTCCGACTGAAAGATGCTTACGATACCTTTCTGTTTGGAAGGCTTGTCGAACCGCCATCTCTTGAAAGTGGCTACGGGGCCGAACACGCGACTCATGCAAATCAATCAGACAAAGCTAACCGAATATTTGTGCAGGCGTTGGACCAAATCGCCTATGGCGGAAAAATTGTCGCGCATGATGGCAAGATGTTTGAGATTTCCAGCGACCTATTTGACCGTGCGGGGTTCGCTGATTTGCTACCACTCCACAATGCAATTCCAAGCAACATTTCCGGTCCGTTGGCAAATTATGTTGGTGGATTAGAGAGCAGGCCCCAAGAATCTGGACAGTTGGTTAGGTGAAGTTTCTGCCTGATATTGGCCTCGGGAATCGAGGGCAGACAGGAGAAATCATGACGAGACGAAAGCGACGGAACCACTCAGGAGCATTCAAGGCGAAAGTGG
>JANNNG010000180.1:0-16554 GCA_031398425.1 Hyphomicrobiales bacterium
GATCAAATGTCCGGCGAGAGGCATAATTCAAATATGGAGTTGGTGGCCCAGGGAATCGCCAATATGGCCGTGGCTTGTTTTGCGGGTGTCACCGCAACCGGCACGATTGCCCGCACCGCCACCAATGTGAAAGCCGGTGCCCACGGCCCCATCTCCGGAATTATGCATGCAGCTTTTCTGTTTGTGTTCTTGCTGGTGGCGGCGAAATTTCTGGGGTTCATACCGCTTGCCGCACTTGCTGGCATTCTCGCCGTTGTTGCGTTCAACATGGTGGATTGGAGTGAATTGGGGTCGCGGCTTTTGGCCAACCGTGTCAACACACTGGTCGTGGTGCTGACGGCCTTGATCACGATTTTTGAGGACCTCCTGACGGGCATCGCTGTCGGGATGATCGTGTGGTGGGCGTTCCATTGGCTTGCGTTAAGAAACAAGGCAAAGCCAGACGCAAAGCTCCCCTAAATTTGCCGTTGTTGCGCGTTAGGTGCATCGTCACTGGAAACGGCGAATCGGTGGAGAATTTATATGGTGTTCAAATCAAATGTTGTGGCGGCGGCAGTGCTTGCTATGGCTGCAACAGCGCAAGCTGAAACCTGTGGCAACACATCGAATGGTTTTGGCGGCTTTATGAAGCAAATGAAAAGCGAAGCGACGGCTGCTGGTGTATCAGCTGAAGCTGTAGCGGTTTTGAATACTGTCAAGTATGATCCGGGCATCATCAAGAAAGACCGTTCGCAAAATCATTTTGCTGTCGATTTTTTGAACTTTCAGGCTGGCAAGGCAACTGCAAGCCGTATCAAAAAAGCGCAGGCCGAAATTGCCAAGAACAAGGGTTTATTTGACCGCATCGAGCAAAAATATGGCGTGCCAGCTCCGGTGCTTACGGCGTTCTGGGCACTTGAAACAGACTTTGGCGGTGTGATGGGCAACTCTCCGACGATACCTGCAATTGCCACCTTGGCTTGGGATTGCCGCCGCCCCGAAAGATTTCGCCCGCAACTGATTGCAGCATTGCAGCTGTTGGACAGTGGCGACATTGCCCTGGAAGACATGCGCGGCGCCTGGGCTGGCGAAATTGGCCACACCCAGTTCATGGCCTATGACTATAATGAAAGTGCCGTGGATTTTGATGGTGACGGCAAACGCGATCTCAAGAATTCGATCCCCGACGTGCTCGCTTCCACGGCCAATCTACTGCGCAAGCACGGCTGGAAGGCGGGCCAGCCCTGGTTGCAGGAAGTGAAAGTGCCAGCGGAACTCGCCTGGGAAGAAGCCGATATTGCCATCCAGCATCCGCGCAAGCAGTGGGCCGCCTGGGGTGTGACAGCCGTTAGCGGCAAAGCCATCAAGGCCGACGGAGCGCAGGCCTCGTTGCTGCTGCCGATGGGGCGCAACGGCCCGGCTTTCCTGGCCTATTCGAATTTCACCACCGCCTATCTGAAGTGGAATGAAAGCCTCGTCTATTCCACAACGGCAGCCTATCTCGCAACCCGCATTGCTGGTGCTCCACCCGTGAGCAAGGGCAGGGCAACAGTGCAGCCTCTCTCCTATGAACAGATTGTTGAACTGCAGGATGACTTGACGGCAAAAGGCTACGATGTCGGCAAGTCCGATGGCAAGATCGGCAAGGGCACCAGAGCCGCTGTCAAGGCCGAGCAAGTCAAACTGGGCTTGCCCGCCGACAGTTACCCCGATGAGGAGCTGTTGTCGCGTTTGCGATAGGTGGTCCATCTGTTATAACAGTTCCTTGCGCCGTCCGGCATTTGTGTTAGCATTTCTCTTGCGGGCTCCGCCTGAGAGAGCCTCACAACATCAATGGGAGATTGCCAATGCTCAAGAAAACTCTCGCCTGCACCGTGGCCATGCTTGCCTTCGTGGCTGTCACGCCAGCCCAGGCTGATACCAAGGCCAAGAAAATTGCACTCTCCAATAACTACGCCGGAAATTCCTGGCGTCAGGCCATGCTGAAAAGCTGGGACAAGGTCACGAAACAGGCTGTGGCCGATGGCGTTGTCGCCGCTGCCGACCCCTTCACCACATCAGAAAACCAGGTGACGGAACAAGCGGCCCAAATACAGAACCTCATTCTGCAGGGATATGACGCCATCGTCATCAACGCCGCCTCGCCCGATGCCTTGAATGGTGCGGTGAAACAGGCCTGTGATGCGGGCATCGTCGTCGTGTCGTTTGACGGTATCGTCACGGAACCCTGCGCCTATCGCATCGCCGTGGACTTTGCCAAGATGGGCGAAGTGCAGGTCGACTATCTCGCCAAGAAAATGCCCGACGGCGGCAATCTGCTGGAAATTCGTGGCCTTGCCGGCGTCTTTGTTGATGATGAAATTTCCAAGGGCATCCATCGTGGTGTTGAGAAAAATCCGAAGTTCAAGATCGTCGGTTCCGTACATGGCGACTGGGCCCAGGAGGTGGCGCAGAAAGCTGTATCGGGAATTCTTCCGTCGCTGCCTGAAATCAAGGCCGTGGTCACGCAAGGTGGCGATGGCTATGGTGCAGCCCAGGCCTTCAAGGCCGCAGGCCGCCCAACGCCAACCATTATCATGGGCAATCGCCAGGATGAAATCCAGTGGTGGAAGGAACAGAAGGACGCCAATGGCTATGAAACCATGTCGGTATCCATCGCCCCCGGCGTGTCTACTCTGGCCTTCTGGGTGGCCCAGATGATCCTGGATGGCAAGAAAGTGCCACAGGACCTGACCGTGCCCTTCCTTCAAATCGACCAGGCCACTCTCGAAGACAATCTGAAAACCACGGAAAAAGGCGGCGTGGCCAATGTGGAATACAGCGCTGCTGATGCTGCAAAAGTTGTAGGCGGCATGTAACGCCCCCATCACCCTTCGGGCACTTCCCCAACCAGTTGGGGAAGGACTCGGCTGTAGCTCTCCCCCAAACTTGTTGGAGGAGTACCCCAAAGGGGGGAGGGGGCCTTTGCAAGCAAGCACCATTTGAAACAGAAGCAAACAGTCCGCCCGAATGAGCGAGTTGCAACCCACTATCACACTGAATGGCGTCGAAAAGACCTTCGGCGCCGTTCGTGCCCTGCAGGGCGTCACCTTGCATGTAAAGCCTGGTGAGTGCCTGGGGCTGGTTGGACACAATGGCGCAGGCAAATCCACACTCATGCATGTGCTGGCGGGAACGCTTGCGCCGTCGTCAGGTGAATTGTCCGTAGGCGGAGTAAATGTATCGCGCAACTGGTCACCCGTCGCCGCCCGTGAACAGGGCATTCGCTGCGTGTTTCAGGAATTATCCCTTTGTCCCAATCTCACACTGGCGGAAAACACGCGCATCACCCACAAGCGTTTGCAGGGCTGGAAATGGAAGACCAAGGCAGCGGCTTTGATCAAATCCAAACTTGACAACATATTCCCCGGCCACGGCATCAGCCCCGATGATGAGGTGGCCGACCTTCCCATTGGCAAACGCCAGATGGCGGAAATCGCGAGAGCTTTCACGGTAACAAAAGAACCTTTGCGCCTCGTCATTCTGGATGAACCAACATCATCTCTGGACTCGGTGACGGCGGAACAATTGCTTGCTTTTGTCAAATCGGAAACAGCTCGCGGCACGTCCATCATTCTGATCTCCCACTTGCTTCGCGAAGTTCTGTCCACGGCCCATCGTGTCGTGGTGTTGAAAGACGGAAAATCCGTCGACGAACGCATGGCCCAACACTTCACCCGCGACACTCTGGTGCAGGCCATGGGATCGCAGACCCGTCAAGCCGCCGCCCGCGGAGCCAGAACATCATCAACCGGGATTGTTGCCAAAGCGGTGCCCCAAACTGGCGGCAACACCGAACTTGTAGCCCACAAGGGAGAAGTCATCGGTCTCGCAGGCCTCGCAGGCCATGGGCAAACCCGCATGCTGTTGCAACTTTTTGCAAGGGACAACGCGCACGTCAAAGCGCCGATGGCCTTCATCGCCGGTGACCGCCAGACCGATGGCGTATTCAATCTCTGGTCCATCGGGCGCAATATCACCGTGCGATCATTGCGCGGCCTTCGCAACGCAGGTTTGATTGATGCCGCACGCGAAACTGCGCTCGAGGAAGAGTGGAAACAGAAAATGTCGATCCGCACACCGGATGTGACGAAAAATATACTCACACTCTCAGGCGGCAACCAGCAGAAGGCGCTGTTTGCCCGCGCCCTTGCGTCTGATGCCTCAATCATCCTGATGGATGATCCAACGCGCGGCGTCGACATCGGCACCAAGCAGGAAGTCTACGCCATGATCCGCGCCGAAGCAGCGGGTGGTCGCACCTTCATCTGGTATTCAACTGAAATAGAAGAACTCAGCCATTGTGACCGCGCCTATGTGTTCCGCAATGGTGCTATCGCAGCAAACCTTGCAGGCGTTGATCTCACCGAAGAAAGCGTGCTGCACCATTCCTTTGCCGAGGCCGCAGCATGATCTCGCGCAAAACCCTGCGTCAGGCCCTGCCGTTTCTGTCACTTGCCATTGTTCTTATCGCCACGTTTTACGTGCAGCCCCGCGCCATGAGCTATTTCGGCCTGAATCTCATGCTGCAATACGCAATCCCGATTGCACTGGCCACCATTGCACAGATGTTCGTGATCACTGTCAATGATCTCGATCTTTCGATTGGTCCCTTCGTCGGCCTCGTGGGATGCATCTCCGCTACACTGCTTTACAGCAATCCTCTTGCGGGCGTGCTTGTTCTGGCATTGCTGGTCGCAGCTTATGGCGCAGTGGGTGCGCTCATACATTTGCGCAATCTGCCCTCGATCGTGGTCACGCTGGGCCTCTCATTCGTTTGGCTCGGCATCGCCGTTCTGATTCTGCCATCTCCCGGTGGCAAGGCTCCGGAGTGGCTGAAGGCCATCGTGGGTGTGAAGCTTCCTGTGATCCCCTTTCCGATTGTTGCAGCTATCGTCATCGGCGTCGTTGTGCACCTCGTCCTCATGAAATCATCCTACGGCGTCATCGCGCGAGGTGGCGGCGGCAATCCAAAAGCCTTGACGCGCGCGGGCTGGTCCATGCTGAAAACCAAGGTGTCAATGTACATGCTCTGCGGTTTTTTCGGCGTGCTCTCAGGTCTGTCGCTGCTTGGTCTCACCACGTCAGCTGATGCCCATGTTGCCGATCGCTACACGTTGTTTTCCATTGCGGGCGTCATCCTGGGTGGAGGTGAATTCATCGGTGGTCGAGTCTCGCCCATGGGGGCCGTTGTTGGCGCATTGACCTTGGCTCTTGCAGGATCATTCCTGATCTTTCTCAAGATTTCACCGGACTGGCAAATCGGCGCCCAGGGCGCCATCCTCATCATCGTGCTCGCACTCCGGGCCGCCGTCAGCCTTGGCGAGGCGAAGGTATGATCAGTACACTGAGGAATATTGCGCGTCAGGGCTGGGTCTGGTCCTTTGTGGCAGCGGCAATCGTGTGGTTGACCACCATCACCTACACAGGCGGGCAGGGGGCAGGCGAGATCCTGACGGCAGCTCTGTCGTTCGCAACCTTTACCATCATCGTTGGTTTGGGCCAGATGATGGTCATCACCTCAGGCCCCGGCAATGTCGATCTCTCGATTCCTGCCACCATGACCCTGGCTGGCGTCATTGCCATGAAAGTCATGGACACGGAGCAAAGCCGCATGCTGTTGGGCATCGTCGCCGCGCTGGCTGCAAGCATGGCAGTGGGTGTTTTCAACTACGCACTGATCCGCTTGCTGCGCATCCCGCCCATCATCGCAACACTTTCCTCAAGTTTTCTGGTCCTCTCCACCGCCATTTCCTACGGTCGTGGCATTCGAATCAAGCCACCGCCACCGCTTGCGGATTTTGCCACCTTGCGCATTGCAGGAATTCCGGTGGCTGCAATTTTCGTACTGGTAATCTCCATCATCATCGCCATCGTTTTGAAGCGCACACTCTATGGCCGCAGTGTCCTGGCTGTGGGGCAAAACATGCGGGCAGCCTGGCTCGCTGGCCTCCACGTGGACCGCACAAGACTCGCAACCTACGTGTTGTCAGCGCTGCTTGCAGGTGTCTGCGGCGTCCTGCTCTCGGGTTTTTCTGGCGGTGCCGCTCTCAACATGGGCGAGGAATTTCTGCTGGCCTCCATCGCCGTTGTGGTCATTGGTGGCACCTCGGTGGCAGGAGGTCGCGCCAGTGTGCCCGGAATCTGGGGTGCTGCCCTGTTCATGTATCTGCTTGTCACCATGCTCAACACCTTCGGCGCAAGTGCAGGCATTCGCCTCATTCTCACCGGCCTCATCATCATCGCCGTCATCGTCATTGCAGGCGGCGAACAGGAACAACGCTAGGAGTTCACCATGACACAAAAACAAGCCCTCATATGCTGGGGCGGCTGGGAAGGTCACACCCCCGAACGATCTGCCCTTATCGTGCGCGACATGTTGCATGCCAATGATTTTGCAGTACGCGTGGAACAGGGCACCACGGCCCTCGCCGATCCTGCCATTCACGATCTGAACGTGATCGTCCCGATGATCACCATGTCCACAATCGAAAAGCCTGAGGTCGAAAACCTCTGCGCCGCAGTGCGTGGTGGCGTCGGTCTCGCTGGCATGCATGGTCAGATGTGCGACGCCTTCCGCAATGAAACCGAATACCAGTTCATGACCGGTGGTCAATGGGTCAGCCACCCTGGCAACATCATCGACTACCGCGTGGATGTGACAGCGCCCGATGATTCTATCATGCAAGGCATCGCATCTTTTGATTATCGCTCCGAACAATATTACATGCACATTGATCCACAAATCGAAGTGCTGGCCACAACCACCTTTGACGGCACCCACTGCGATTGGATCAAGGGCGTCACCATGCCCGTGGTCTGGAAGAAGCACTACGGCAAAGGCCGCGTCTTCTATTCAGCCCTCGGTCACACGGCAGATGAATTTGCCGTGCCTGAGATGAAGACGATGCTGGAACGTGGAATGCTCTGGGCGGCGCGATAGCGAGAAGTTGAACGAGGAAAAGCCTGGTGTTTGGAGCCGTCATTCCAAACGCCCGCCCTATCGCGGGCGATTTTGGAAACCCGCTTTGTTTGGCATATCGTAACGCCTGGAAAAAAGCGGGGTTCCAGCTCGCGCTCCGCAAGAGCTACGCTTGGCTGGAATGACGAGATTTCGGGACACTGATTTCAATCGAAAGTCCCCCGCTCCAACCTATATGCATGTCACGATCTCAGAATTCATTCTGCTGCGAGTTTGACAGGGACCACCGGTGGCTCTTCCTGCGCAGCCTGCGCAACTGCCGCGTCCACATGTTTTCGCCCCATGATCGCATAGACGCTCGGCACCACATAAAGCGTGAGCAACGTGCCAAAGCTCATGCCACCCACAATCACCCAGCCGATCTGCATGCGGCTTTCCGCACCGGCACCATCGGCAATCACCAGTGGCACCGCCCCCAGCACCATTGCCGCCGTTGTCATTAAAATCGGGCGCAGACGAAGTACCGCTGCATCAACCACAGCCTTGCTGCGCTCATGTCCCTGCTCCTGCAAGCGATTGCCAAATTCCACGATCAGAATGCCATGCTTGGTAATAAGGCCAATCAAGGTCACGAGACCAATTTGCGAATAGACATTGAGCGTTCCCCCAGTCAGCCATAGCGCCACCAAAGCCCCCGTCATCGACAGCGGCACACTCAGCATGATCATCAACGGATCGCGGAAACTTTCGAATTGTGCCGCCAGCACTAGATAGATGAAGGCCAACGCCAGCAAAAAGATAAACGCCAGGTTCGAACTGGAATCGCGGAACTCGCGCGCTTGCCCCGTAAGATCACTCACAACATTGTCAGGTAACGCATCAGCTGCCGCGGCATTGACGGCATTGATCGCATCACCCAGTGCAAAGCCCGGAACCAGGTTTGCTTCGATGGTGACGGAGCGCAACTGGTTGAACCGCTTCAACTCGCGCGGTGCCACTGTCTCCTTGAAATTCACGACACTGGACAGCTGCACCATGGTGCCGCTCGCTGACCGCACATAAATCTGTGACAGGATTTCAGGTGAACTCCGGTCATTGAGCGGCAGGGCCACCGTCACGTCATATTGCTCACCATCGATTTCAAAACTTGTGACATTGCGTCCACTCAACAGAGTTTCAAGCGTGCGGCCAATAACCGAAATATCAAGCCCCGCATCAGCCGCGCGAACGCGATCAATATTGACTTCGATCTGCGGTTTGTTGAGACGTAAGTCCGTGTCGAGATCGGCAAAGCCCGGATTGCCTTCAAGCGCAGCAATCAGCTTCCGCGCAACACCGTTCAACTCTTCGTACGACGATGAGGATTGCAAAACGAACTGGAACGGCTTGCCAAAGCCGCGCCCACCCAGCGACTGTGGATTTGATGCCGACGCCTGCACGCCGGGAATGGCGCGAAGCTTCGGCGCAATGCGCTGCACCACCGCCTGCTGACTGGCCTCGCGCTCCGACCAGTCCTTCATGCGGGCGAACGACATCACGCGCGTCACTTCACCGGCACCCACGATCATGAGATAGGAACGAAGCTCTGGCACACTTTGCAGGATTTTCTCGATATCACCGGCATAACGACTGGTGTAGCCATAGCTTGATCCCTCAGGCGCCGAGGCCTGCACCATGACTGTGCCGCGATCCTCCGTAGGCGACAGTTCGGATTTGAGCTGCGTAAACAGATAGCCACCAGCGAGGGCCACCAGAAGTGCTGCTCCCATCACCACCCAGCGCAGGGAAATCACGAGTTGCAAACTGCGCCGATAGCCGTTCTCAAGCCCGTTCAGGGCCCGCTCAATCACCCGCACCGCCACATTGGATTTTTCCTGATGCTTCAAAAGTTTCGAACTCATCATCGGCGTCAGCGACAAGGCAACGAACCCCGACACCACAACGGCTCCTGCCAGCGTGATAGCAAACTCGAGGAACAGCCGACCCGTGCGTCCCGGCGTGAATGCAATGGGCGCATAAACGGCAGCCAGAGTTAAAGTCATCGCCACAATGGCAAAGCCGATTTCCCGCGCACCCTTAATAGCGGCGGCAAAGGGCTGCATGCCCTCTTCAATGTTGCGATAGATGTTCTCCAGCATCACGATGGCGTCATCCACCACAAGCCCGATGGCAAGAACGAAGGCCAGGAGCGTCAAGGTGTTGATGGTAAGACCCGCCAAATACATGAGAGCGAACGTCGCGATCAGCGAAACCGGAATGGTGACAACGGGAATGAAGGCCGCGCGGAAGGAATGCAGAAACACCAGAATGATCAACGTCACCAGTACGACCGCTTCAACGATGGTGGTAAACACATTGCGGATCGATTGATCAATGAACACCGTGGAGTCAAAACCGATTGCCACGGACGTGCCTTCAGGCAGCGACTGATTGATGCGCGGCAGCGCTGCCTGCACCGCCGTTGCCACATCAAGCGGATTCGCCACGGCCTGTTTGATGATGCCGATGGAAATTGCCGTGTCACCATCATAGCGGCTTTCACGCCGCACATCGGCGGTAGCAAGCTCGATCTTGGCCACATCGGAAAGCTTGACCTGCAAGCCACCCGCATTCTTTAGTACCACATTGCCAAAATCTTGCGCCGTGCCGAGCGACGTACGTGACAACACGGTGAATTCTCGCTCGCGGCTTTCAATGCGGCCCGCCGGAATTTCTGCATTCTGGTTGCGAATGGCACTTTCGACATCCTGCACGGTAAGGCCAAGGCCGGACAACTTGGCATGGTCAATCCAGATCCGCATGGCATAGCGCCGCTCACCATTGAGGCTCACATCCGCCACACCATTCAGATTCTTGAAACGGTCAATGACAAAACGGTCAACAAAATCCGTGAGGGCAAGTGCATCCATTTTCGTAGACTTGACGATCATGAAAATGATGGGCTGCGCATCGGCTTCCACCTTGGCAATAGTGGGCTCGGTAATTTCATCAGGCAGCGACCTCCTGACACGGCTGACACGGTCGCGCACGTCACTCGCCGCCGTGTCAACCGAAATGCCAGCGCGAAAACGGATGGTGATGCGGCTCGATTCCGCGCGAGAAGATGACTCGATGGTGTCGATGCCTTCGATGCCAGCCAGCGACCCTTCAAGCACCTGTGTCACCTGGCTTTCAATGATTTCGGCAGACGCACCGGCATAGTTGGTGTTCACTGACACTTGCGGTTCGTCGATATTCGGATATTCGCGAATGGTGAGGCGGCTGTAGGCCATGAACCCCACCAGTACCAGAACAAGGCTGAGCACACTGGCAAAGACGGGGCGGCGGATGCAAAGTTCAGGAAGCGACATGGGCCCTCACTGCGTTGCCGCCTTTGGCGTGATCTTCACTTTCGCCTTGTCGCTGAGACGGGCTGCACCGGCAGTCACAACCTGTGTGCCAGCGTCCAGTCCTTCCACAATCTCCACAAAGCCATCGCGCCGTGTCCCCGTTTTGACCTTGCGCAGCTGTACCTGTTCCTTGGCAACGGCAAACACCGTGGCCTCCTGTCCCTGGGGCACGACGGCAGCCTCAGGCACGATCACAGCCTGTCGCGAAGTTCCCACTATTTCGGCCTTCACAAGCATGCCGGGCCGCAACACCAAATCCTCGTTTTGCAAGGTTGCCAGAATCTGCAAGGCACGGCCATTGACATCCACCACAGGGTTGATGGCACTGATCCGTGCACGGAAGGTTTTGCCTGGCACAGCCTCTGCCGTGAGCGAAACCTCCTGCCCGCTTTTCACCGCACTGTAATAACGTTCGGGAACACTCAGGCTCACTTTCAGTGTGGCGATATGGTCCATGCGCACCAGCGGTGTTCCCGCCGTCACATAGGCACCTTCCGACACCAGCCGAAATCCAAGATTGCCGTCAAACGGTGCCCGCACGATCAGTCGCCGCTGCCGCTCTCGCACCAGTTCGGTTGCACTGCGTGCCTGTTCGAGTTCCGCCCGTGTCTGATCGACCTGCGACTGGGCCACGGTTTGTGAACGCGCTAGTGTCTGCGCCCGGCGGAAGGTTGTTTCCGCCAGTGCCAGCCGCGCCTCGGTGTCCTGCAATTCAGCGGCAAGCAAAGCGCCATCAAGTTGAAACAGCTCATCGCCCTTTTTGACAGCTGCACCGTCGACAGCTGAGACTGCAACAATACGTCCTGTGGAATCCGATGCAACCTCAGCCGTTTCAAGCGCCACAAGGCTGCCGATTGCTGAAATGCTATCTGTCAGGGTTTCGGTTTTTGCCTCAGCCACTTCCACTGGTGCAGGCGGGCGGGCTTGTGTGGGCGCTTGTGCCGCAGGCACGGGTGCAGAAGCCGCCAGAAATGACGCAAGAGGGTCCCAAATACCCATAGCCCGCAGGCTATAGCCAGCGGCAGCAACGAAGACAAAAGCCAAAACAGTCAAAATCAGGGGTCGCAAGCGCATCCGGTTGTCCTGAGCGGTTCTCTTACAAGGACGGATGACATGTTAAGTTCCGTCGCAGAAAAGAAAATAATTCTCGCCAGCGAGCCAGAAAGCAAGTGACAAGCAATTAACCCATCACGCGGGCTTTTCCCCCAGCTCCACAAATTGCGCCAGCTGCTTCAGTGAATCCTGCCATCCCAGATGACACATTTCCTGAGGAATGATATCCGGCACACCCGCCTGCGTGATTGACATGTCCGTTCCGCAGGATACTTTTTTCAGCATCACCGTTACCCGGATTTCCGATTTCAGATTGGGATCATCAAACACATCGGTATAGTGCAGCTTTTCATCCGGCACGAGTTCAAGATATTCGCCACCGAAGGAATGCGCGTGGCCTGAATCGAATTCGGTGAATGACATGCGGAAGGTCCCACCCACCTTTGCATCCATATGATGGACCGTGCAGGTATAGCCCGCTGGTGGCAACCACTTGCAGGCTGCACCGGGATCAAGAAAGGCCTTGTAGATCCGAGCGGGCGGGGCCTTCAGCACGCGATGAAAATTGAGCGTATAGGGCATGGCGCAAACTCCTTATTTCGTATTGCTGAGCAGTTGAAAACTGCCGCCTTGCGGATCAAAGGCGGAGACGATCCATTGCCCGCCCGGCACCTGGTGCGGACCCATGACAATCTTGCCGCCATTGGCGGTGACGCGGGCCGCTGCAGCATCTATGCCACTGACATTGAAGTAGTAGAGCCACGCAGGCATTGGCATCATCTCCTGTCGTTTCATCATGCCGCCCACGTCCTTGCCATCGATCTGAAACAGCAAGTAGTCACCCATCTCTCCCATCGGAAGCACTGTGCCTTTTGTCCAACCGAACATTTGGGCGTAAAAATCCCAGGCCCTGTCAAGGTCGCCCACATGGGCTTCATTCCATCCCACAGCACCCATGGCAGATGACGGCGGCATCTCCGGAGCATCTGCAGGAGGGGTAGGCGCCATGATGTTGAAGGCAGCGCCCGTCGGGTCCGCCACCACGGCAATACGTCCCACTTCCGGCACATCCCAGGCATCCCGGTGAATCGTCCCGCCAAGCGTCTTGATTTTTTCAATGTTGGCGTCCACATCCGCGACGTGGATATAGCCAGACCAGAACGACGGCATGGCGCTCAAATGATCAGGCTTCAGCATGATGCCGCCCATGCCCTTGCCGCCTGCTTCCGTTACCACATAGTCCGGCATCTGCGTGCTGAACGTCCAGCCCACCACCGCGCCATAAAACGCTTTTGCGGCCTCGACGTCGTTTGTCATCAGGTCGTGCCAGATGAATGGGTTTTGTGCCTGTGTCATGATATGTCCTCCATTTGAATTCAGGCTGATTTATGCAATCGCAAAGGTTTCGTGTTTTCGCGCTTAACTGTTCCACGAGCTTCCTGATCAAGCTGCACAGACTTGATCCACCAACCCGCAGTGGCGCCGCGTGGGAACAATTCGTTTGGCAAATATGGCAACACCGATTTGCCAAGTTCCGCGACTGTCATGCCTGGCGACTTGCCGGGCAGCACCTTCAACACGGCCACTTTCATGGCGTCGTGTTTTTCCCGGTTTACATGATAGGTCTTGCCGGGCTGCAAAACATTGAAGATTTGGATGGTGTCAGCTTTTGCCATGATCAATCCTCCTTGGCATAATGAAACAACAATTCAATGTAGCGCCGCAAGTGCCGAATGGAGTCAGCTGCCACCGCAGGATCGTTCTGCGCCTTGGCAACCACAAAGGCGCCTTGAACAACCGCCTGGGTATGCAGCGCCAGACTGTCCACCGACCATGTCGCCTTTGGGGCATGACGGGCCTTCGCCGCACGGATCATTTCCGCCACTACGTTGGCGTGGGACATAATGCCGACTGCGCAAGCCTCGCGAATGGCGGGGTTTGAGTCAAATTGCTCCTGCGCCATGGTACCGAGCAGACACGTGCTTTCGGGCAACGCCCGACCGTCCAGAAGCGTCGCGCGAAAATCCACATAACCGATCAATTGGTCCAGCGGGTCTTCAAAGCCGTGGTATGGAGCCGACGCAAAAACGCTGCCCGTCACTTCTGTCCAATAGCGCGTGGCCGTCACAGCCAAGTCTTCCTTGCTCTTGAAATAGTGGAAGAAGGCCCCCTTGGTCACTCCCGAAACCCGGCACAAGTCATCGACCGACGTCGCTTCAAAACCTTTGGTCCTCACCAGAGTCAGGGCGGCATTGAGCAACTTGGTTTTCGTTGGACGGGGAGCGTTGGTCATAAAACACACGGTACCAACCAGTTGGTATGTTGTCAAGTGTTCCTTTTGGTAATTGACCCCTACACCTCATCACATTAGACCGCCCGGACTATGGCTTTATCTCCAACCACATCCTTCCAGGACCTTATCCTGACACTGCACAACTACTGGGCGGAGAAGGGCTGCGTCATATTGCAACCCTATGACATGGAGGTGGGTGCCGGCACCTTCCACCCCGCGACAACGCTGCGCTCGGTGGGAACACTGCCCTGGGCCGCGGCGTACGTGCAGCCCTCGCGCCGCCCCAAGGACGGCCGCTATGGCGAGAACCCCAATCGCCTGCAACATTATTATCAGTATCAAGTCATCATCAAACCCAGCCCGCCGGATTTGCAGGAACTTTATCTGGGATCATTGGCCGCCATCGGCATTGACCCCCTGCTGCATGATCTGCGCTTTGTCGAAGACGATTGGGAGAGCCCCACGCTCGGCGCCTGGGGCCTCGGCTGGGAAGTCTGGTGCGACGGCATGGAAGTTTCGCAGTTCACCTACTTCCAGCAAGTGGGCGGCCTTGATTGCTCGCCCGTTTCAGGCGAACTGACCTACGGTCTCGAACGCCTGGCCATGTATGTTCAGAACGTCGATAACGTCTACGATCTCAACTTCAACGGCCGCCCACAAGGCAAGGGCCGCATCACCTATGGCGACGTATTCCTGCAAGCCGAACAGGAATACTCGCGCTTCAATTTCGAATATGCTGACACGGAAATCCTGTTGCAACACTTCAAGGATGCGGAAAAGGAATGCGCCGCATTGCTGAAAGCAGGCGAAGCCGAGGGCAGACACCGCCTCGCACTCCCCGCCTATGACCAGTGCATCAAGGCCTCTCACGCCTTCAACCTGCTGGATGCACGTGGTGTGATCTCGGTCACCGAACGCCAGAAATACATTCTGGCGGTCCGCGATCTCGCGAAAGCCTGCTGCGAAGCCTGGAGCCGCACGGCAGGCGGTGGAGCAAAGCATGTCTGAACTCCTCCTCGAACTCTTCTCCGAAGAAATCCCGGCGCGCCTGCAAACCAAGGCCGCAGAGGATTTGAAGTCGCTGATTACCAATGGTCTGGTCGAGGCGGGGCTGCTCTATGAAGGGGCACAGGCCCACGCCACGCCCCGCCGTCTGGTGTTGTCGGTTGAAGGTTTGAACGCCAAAGCCGCTGATACGCGTGAGGAACGCAAAGGCCCGAAGGTTGATGCACCGAAAGCCGCCATTGATGGCTTTCTGCGTTCAACAGGTTTGACGCTCGACCAGTTGACCAAGCAGGAAGACAAGAAGGGGGCCTTCTATGTCGCGGTGATCAAGAAGGAAGGCCACAACGCCACCGACGTGATCGCCGAACTTGTGCCGGAAGTGATCCGCAAATTCCCCTGGGGCAAGCCCATGCGCTGGGGCTCTGGTTCGTTGAAATGGGTGCGGCCTTTGCAGAGCATTCTCTGCACCTTTGATGGTGAAGTGGTCCCCTTCGATGTCGATGGCTTCACGTCAGGTAACACCACGAAAGGTCACCGCTTTCTCGCACCCGGCGTGATCACCGCGTCGCGCTTCGAAGACTACGCACTCTCGCTGAATAAAGCCAAAGTCATCGTCGATGCCTCCGCCCGCATGGAACACATCCGCGCTGATGCAAAAGCGCTGGCCTTTGCGCAGGGTCTCGACATGATCGAAGACGAAGCCTTGCTCCGCGAAGTGGCAGGCCTCGTCGAATGGCCTGTAGTGCTGATGGGTGAGTTTGATGAGGCTTATCTGTCAGTCCCACCCGAAGAGATCATCACGACAATCAAGAACAATCAGAAATGTTTCTGTTTGAAAAAAGCCGATAGCAAACTTGCCAGCAAATATCTCCTCGTTGCCAACATCATTCCCCACGATGGCGGTGCTGAAATTATCCGCGGCAACAACAAGGTCATCGCCGCAAGATTGTCTGACGCCAAGTTCTTCTGGGATCAAGACCGCAAGACCAGACTCGAAGACCTGCTGCCAAAGCTCGACCACATCACCTTCCACGCCAAGCTGGGATCCCAAGGCGAACGCGTCAAACGCATCGAAGCACTGGCAGGCGAAATTGCCATGACCATCGGTGCCGATGTCGAGAAAGCCAAACTCGCTGCACGTTTGGCGAAAGCTGATCTTGTCACCGGTATGGTCGGCGAATTCCCCGAACTCGAAGGTTTGATGGGGCGTTACTACGCGCTGGACCAGGGCCAGGACGCGGAAGTCGCCGATGCGATCCGTGACCACTACAAACCGAAGGGACCAAGCGATTCCATTCCGGTGTCGAAGATTGGGCAGGCCGTGGCGCTGGCGGAAAAACTGGATACGCTTTTAGGCTTCTGGGCCATTGACGAAAAGCCGACGGGATCGAAAGATCCATTCGCGCTAAGAAGAGCTGCTCTCGGTGTGATCCGTATCATTCTCGACAAGAACCTCCGTGTACCGATGAATCGTGGCGGTGACCTCCTCGACTTCTTCGCCGACCGTCTGAAAGTCTACCTCAAAGACCAAGGCGTGCGTCACGATCTCATCGACGCCTTCTTCGCCCTCGGAGGGCAAGACGATCTCCAGATGATCGTCCGCCGTGTCGAAGCCCTATCCAACGTCCTCGAAACCGATGATGGCAAGAACCTTCTCGCTGGTGTGAAGCGCGCCACCAACATCGTGAATGCCGAAGAAAAGAAAGACGGCACCGCCATATCAGGCAAGGTGGACCAGTCTATTCTGGTGAAAGGCGAGGAGAAGGATTTGCACCGCGCCGTCGAAGCGGCATCGGCGCTGGCACACACGGCACTGGAACAGGAAGACTTCGAAGCCGCCATGCGATCAATCGCAAAACTGCGCGCCCCCGTCG
>JANNNG010000264.1:0-3709 GCA_031398425.1 Hyphomicrobiales bacterium
GGCTTCTTGATGAAATCATCAGCGCCCATCTTGAGGCCGAAGAGTTCGTCGATCTCGTCGTCTTTCGAGGTCAGGAAGATGACGGGCAGATCGGTTTTCTGGCGGATGCGGCGCAGAAGCTCCATGCCGTCCATGCGCGGCATCTTGATATCGAAGATCGCCATGTCAGGTGGATTGTCCTGCAGGCCCTGGAGGGCTGCGGCACCGTCGTTGTACTTCTGCACCGTGTAGCCTTCCGCCTCCATGGTCATGCCGACAGAGGTCAAAATGTTGCGGTCGTCATCGACAAGTGCGATTGTAGGCATCTTCTTGCTCATTCCTGTGTTTGGTCCTTCAGCCGTCGTAGGTATGAAACTGGAACAAATTGTGGCAGAGGTATAGGCGCTTCAATTGTGAATTGCGAGGGTTGAACCATGGATGATCAGAAACAGGTTTCACTGGGGGAAGCCAAGGTGATGCTGAAAGCTGCGCGCACTGCTGCACTTTCGGTGATTGATCCTGAAACAGCGGGGCCGTTTGGGGCGTTGGTGAATTTTGCAATTGATGCGGATATGCGGCCCATCATTCTTACATCAACATTGTCTCGGCACACGCAGGGCCTCTTGAAAGATGCCCGCGCCAGCATCATGGTGCAGGGCGAAATTCCGAAGGATCGTGATCCTCTCACCGAAATGCGAATGACGCTGACGGGGACGTTCACCATGTCGGACGATAAATCTGTCCGTTCCACCTATCTCGCGCGGCACCCCTATGCGGAACTCTATGCGGACTTTGGCGACTTTGCATTCTGGCACATGGCGCCTGAAAAGTTGTTCGTCGTTGCAGGCTTTGGCCGGGTCTACAGCTATGATTTCGCGGCTTTGCTGTCGGCATGAAAATTCGTGACGTGCGGGCAACGCCCGTGAACATTCCGCTGACGGCACCCTATCGCTTCAGCTATGGGTCGATTGCGTCGCTGACCAAAACCATCATCGAAGTTGAAACTGAGGATGGCGTCGTGGGTCTTGGTGAATGTGCCGACGGTAACCGCTGTGCCGATGTTCTGGCGCTGGCACCCAAACTGATTGGGCACGATGTTCGCGCGATCACAGTTTTGCAAAATCTCGTGGTGCCCGGCATGAGTTATACGCCGTGGGGCAATGTGCAGGGGGTGCTGCGCGTTTTTGGTGGCATCGAGATGGCATGCTGGGACGCGCGAGGCAAAACCGAAAGTGTTCCCTTGCATCTGCTGCTTGGTGGAAAACTGCGGGACAAGATTGCGCTGACGGAATATTTCAGTTTCAGGCTTGGCCCAAACGGTGAAGCAACGCCGAAACAGATCGCATCCTTCTGTGCACGGATGATTGAAAAGCATGACGCCCGGATTTTTGAAGGCAAGATGGCGACGGTTGATCTTGAAACCGAGATCACCATGCTCGGCGAAATACGCGCGGCCATTGGTGAACGCGAGTTGCGCTTGGATGCCAATGGCGGATGGACCGTGCCCACGGCACGGGAAGCGCTGCGGCGTGTGGCACCTTTCAACATCAGCTGGTTTGAAGAACCCGTGGAGTTTTATGAAGAGATGGCGCAGCTGCGGCAGCATTCGACGATTTCGTTTTCAAGCCACATGATTGATTTGCCTAAAGCCGCTGCTTTGAAAGTTCCAGATGCCATTGTTACCAACTTGAATGAAATGGGCGGCATCGCGAACACCATCGCCTTCATCAAGGCCTGCGAGCGCTTTCACATTGGTTTCCGGTTTCATTCTGGTGAAACAGGTGTGGGCACTGCGGCTTATCTGCAAATGTCAGCGGCAGTTGAGCATGTGCGTGTCGCAAGCCAGACCTTGCTGCGCTGGTATGGCGATGATGTGATTGAGGGCGGGCCTTTGGTGCCGAAGTCGGGTGTGGTTGCCGTGCCGGATGGGTCGGGGCTTGGGGTGACGCTTGATGCGAAGGCGTTTGCCCGGTGTCATCAGCGGTTTCTGGATGAGGGTGCTTTTCCGTCTGGTGTCGCGGGTGAAGGCTATGGTGGGCAGTTTCAGAAACGGTAATTCCCTCTCCGTCTCGCTACGCTCGACACCTCTCCCGCAAGCGGGCGAGGAAGAAGAAACTTTTCCTCGCCCGCTTGCGGGAGAGGTGGCGCGCGCGTCAGCGCGTGACGGAGAGGGAATGAAAAAACCGCGACTCCTTTTGGAATCGCGGTTCAAAAACTGCCTTACGCAGGCCCCCGGTATAGTTCAGGCTTATTCGGCCTTGAGGTTACCGGCTGACGATTTGCCCGTGCGCTTGTCCTGCACGATTTCGTAACCGATCTTCTGGCCTTCGTTGAGGCCGCTCATGCCGGCGCGTTCAACAGCGCTGATATGAACGAAAACGTCTGGTCCGCCGGCTGCTGGCTGAATGAAGCCGAAGCCTTTTTGTCCGTTGAACCACTTAACTGTACCTGAGGGCATCCTGGGTATTCCTTTTCGAGATGCTATTGCCTTAACCTTCCCGCGCCCGGATTTGAACGCGAAAAAGCTGCCTATCGATGTTCTGGTAGAGAGTAGGCTATGACACTTGCAGTCTTGAAAGTGTGGAGCCGAGCCCGATCGGCCGAAAACACGATGCTTGTCACATAGAGTGAAATCCCAAAAAGCGCAAGTGGCACCGCCGCAACGCCAGAACTGGACCTTGCGATGCGGCTTGAATTTCGAAGGCAAACGGTTCATTGCTCCCCGAAAGCATGCCCAGGAGACTCAATGGCTAAAGAAGAATTGCTCGAATTTGAAGGTTATGTGTCGGAATTGCTGCCTAACGCCATGTTCCGCGTCAAGCTGGAACACAATGCCCATGAAATCATCGCCCACACCTCCGGAAAGATGCGCAAGAACCGCATCCGCGTGCTGGCGGGTGATAAGGTCATGGTTGAGATGACGCCCTATGATCTGACCAAGGGCCGCATCAACTACCGCTTCAAATAATCCTGATGCCTGCGCCTGCTGCTCCCAAATTCGTGCTGGCCAGCGCCTCGCCGCGCCGGTTGCAACTGCTGGATCAGGTGGGGTTGCAGCCCGACCTCTTGAACCCGACAGACATTGATGAGACGCCGAAGCGCCGGGAAACCCCGCGCCGTCTGGCCCTGCGCCTGGCCGAAGAAAAAGCCAGGGCCGCCATGAATGCGCCGCTGGTGCGGGCGCTGGGGCCGCGTACCATCATTCTGGCCGCTGATACAGTTGTGGGTCTGGGCCGCCGTGTCTTGCCGAAAGCCGATGCACCCGATGTGGCATTGGACTGCATGCGGCTGCTCTCAGGCCGTTCGCATTGGGTCTATTCCGCTGTTGCCGTTGTGTCGCCTTCCGGCAGTGTATCCACGCGCTGCAGTGAAACCAAGGTACGGTTCAAGCGCCTGTCCCGCGAGGACATGGAGACTTATTTGAAGTCGGAGGAGTGGCGGGGCAAGGCTGGCGGTTATGCCATTCAGGGCCGTGCCGCAGTGTTCGTGCGCTATCTCTCAGGCAGTCCCTCCGGTGTGGTGGGGCTGCCCTTGCATGAAACCCTGATGCTGCTGGAGGGTGCTGGCTATCCCGTGCACAAGGTCTGGGCCACGGCACCGGTGGCGATGTTCTGATGGTCGATCCCGTGGTGTTCAAGCCTCTCGTGTTCAAGGCAAGGCGGCCCTGCCCCATCTGCAAGAAGCCATCGCAGGTGAAGTTTCATCCCTTTTGTTCGAACCGCTGTGCGCA
>JANNNG010000231.1:0-22841 GCA_031398425.1 Hyphomicrobiales bacterium
CTGGCCTATGGCGTTGCGCAGATCAGTCGTGAAACCATCTGGGGTGCGAAGAAAAATCCTTACATCACCAAGGCAATCTTCAACATCATGAGTTTTTTTCGCATGATGATCCTCGACGTCACAGGAAAACTTCGGCCCGAAATCGAACGGATCAAGCGTCCCTGACAATCATTCAAGGAAGAGGCCGACACGCCAGATGGCAGGGTAATCGTATATGGCGGGAAAAGTCTCTTGACTTTGTTCCTCTTATGTTCTAGTCGGCTTTCATGGATTGGACCCGAGCACTTGAAATCAATAGGGAAGCCCTCACCCGTATCATCGCGGGTCTGGTGGCTTTGCTGGCGGCGCAGGGTGAAGCGACGCGGTTGCCACTGCCTGTCTATCAACTGCTCACACGAATTCTCTATCCCGCAGAGTCAGCACTCCGGCGATTGATTGTGATTGCAGCACGGGGGCTTGCCGTGCCGGACTTGCCGTCGCGTCCGATGCCGCAGGGGCTTGTCATCGCCGGGAAAGCAGGCGGCCGCGTCTCGTTCCAGCTGTTTGACACACGCAAGCATTTTGGTGACCTGGACGACGCGCCCAGGGCGATATCGGGTCCGCGTATCCGCATGATCGATGCGCTCAGTCCGCGCCAGTTGTTTCTGGCCAAGTTCGTCAAGCCCCGGGATAACCAATGCAGTGAAGCTGAAACGTCGCGCGTCAGTCAGCGTCTCAGCGTGCTCGCCCGCGCCCTTGACCAACTGCCGCGCGAGGCCAAGCGCATGGCACGCTGGCAGAAGCGTCGAGCCCAGATGCAAAGCCCGGCCTTCGTTTTCCCCTTACGGCCCGGGCCACCACCCGGCCATCAGCAGAGACCCCGGGAAGATATCGACAGTGTCCTGAGGGAATGTCATGCGCTCGCCTGGCAAGCGCTGAGGCCTGATACGTCCTGAGGTGCTTTCACATTCAATCCACGATTTATCCTTGTGGTCCATGCCGCAGAGGGCAGAGCTATGGCCTATGGCCATTTGTTTTTGCGGCAACGTCAGCGTGGCCAGAGCTCACCGATCCATGGAATTGATCTTCTGTTGCATGGCTGCAATCTGGTCTTTCAGCGTTTGCAGATCATCCTTGCTGGCTGAGGGTGAGGCGGGTTTTGTAGTTTCTGGTGGAATGGCGTCGCTGGCTCCGGCGGCGGCGGCAAAGGGATTGGCAAAATTTGGCGGCACGAGGCCCGGCGCGCCGAAGGGTGCGAACATTTTCATTGAATCCTGAAACAGCGCCATATTGCGTTTTGCCGTTTCTTCCATCAGCTTGAAGGGGTCACCGCCGCCAAACACGTCGGCCATCTGCTTTTTCAGCTTGTCCTGATCCTTCATCAGGTTGCCAAGCGAAAACTCGAGATAGTTGGGCACCATGCCCTGCATGGAGTCGCCATAGACGCGAATGAGCTGTCTGAGAAAGTTGATCGGCAGCAGATTGTTGCCCTCCTTGTTCTCTTCCTCGAAAATGATCTGGGTCAACACCGAGCGCGTGATATCCTCGCCGGACTTCGCGTCATAGACGATGAAGTCCGTGCCACCCTTTACCATCTTCGACAGATCTTCCAGCGTCACGTAGGTCGAGGTCGCCGTATTATAAAGCCGCCGGTTGGCATATTTCTTGATGACGGTGGCGTTCTTCGGCTTCGGCTGTTCCGGCCTTGGTTGGTCTTCGCTCACGCTCGTCTCCTCTACGCAACACTGTACCAAAAATTTGCGCCCTGCACCGCACAATTGCAAGTGCAAAAACCGTTGGCATTGCAGCATCGGGTCTTTCTCTGCCATAAGCAGCACAATTCACCATGGGAGTTTATCATGTCCACCGATGTCGTCATCGTCTCCGCCGCCCGAACACCCGTTGGGTCTTTCAATGGCGCACTCGCCTCGCAAACTGCAAGCCAACTGGGAACCGTGGCGCTCAAGGCCGCCATTGAACGCGCCAAGCTCTCGCCGGAGGATATCGACGAAGTCATCCTGGGCCAGGTCTTGACGGCAGCACAAGGCCAGAACCCGGCCCGGCAGGCCGCCATTCATGCGGGCATTCCCAATACAGCAACCGCCTGGGGCCTCAATCAGGTCTGCGGCTCTGGTCTCCGCGCCGTCGCACTGGGCATGCAGCAGATTGCGTCAGGTGATGTAAAGATCGTGGCGGCTGGCGGCCAGGAATCCATGTCGAAATCCACCCACGCCGCACATCTGCGTGAAGGCGTCAAGATGGGCGACTGGAGTTTCATCGACACGATGATCAAGGATGGCCTGTGGGACGCCTTCCATGGCTATCACATGGGAACGACAGCGGAGAATGTCGCCAAGCAATGGCAGATCACGCGTGACCAGCAAGATGTTTTCGCGGTGGCGTCGCAGAACAAGGCCGAGGCAGCCCAAGCCGCAGGAAAATTCAAGGATGAAATCTGTGCCGTCACCATCGCAGGCCGCAAGGGTGATTTGGTGGTGAACGATGATGAATACATCAAGAAAGGTGTGACCATCGACGCCATCGCCAAGCTGCGTCCTGCCTTTTCCAAAGACGGCACGGTGACCGCCGCCAATGCCAGTGGCATCAATGATGGTGCTGCTGTACTCATCCTGATGTCGGCTGCTGAAGCAAGCAAGCGCGGCCTTGAACCCCTTGCCCGCATTGCATCCTGGTCCACGGCAGGGGTTGACCCCCAGATCATGGGCACAGGCCCCATCCCTGCGTCCAGGTCAGCACTTCAGAAAGCCGGATGGAAAGCGGGCGATCTCGATCTCGTCGAAGCCAACGAAGCCTTCGCCGCCCAAGCCTGCGCCGTCAACAAGGACATGGGCTGGGATACATCAAAGGTCAACGTCAACGGCGGCGCCATCGCCATCGGCCACCCCATCGGCGCATCAGGTGCGCGCGTCCTGATCACGCTGTTGCATGAGATGAAACGCTCAGGTGCCAAGAAAGGGTTGACGACACTCTGCATCGGCGGCGGCATGGGAATTGCCATGTGCGTGGAGCGGTAGGGTTATTTGGTTGCCACCCGCAACTCGACGCCAGCTTTTTCTTGCAGAAAGCCAATAACGCCGAAAAGGTTTCTAGCCTGCGGATTTCCGCTGGGGCCAAACATGCGGATCAAACTCTTAGCTGGCGTGTCTACTGCATCGGCTAATTGCTCGAAGCCTACAGTGGCCTTGATGTAGTCGCGCAAGATCGACTTGCCGGTTTCAACATCTCCAGCCAGCATGGCATCAACGCCTTCGCGCAACAGCGCATCGGCAAATGCCTTGTCTTTGGTGGTTCGCTTTTGCACCAGTTCCTTGAAACTCTTTGTTAGTACCATAAGGAATTCCTCACGCCTTGCGCCGTCGCTTGTAATCTTGCCAAAATAACTTGGCGGTCTTGATATCGTCGTCCTGTCGTTTCTTGGTGCCACCCGTCAGTAAAATCACCAACGCCTCTCCGTCGCGTCCGAAGTAAATCCGATATCCCGGCCCCCAATCAATTCTTATTTCCGAGATGCCAGCGCCCACTGACGTTACGTTCGAAACATTTCCTTGCTCCAAGCGAACAAGCGCCGTTGTCATCTTTGCAGCAGCTTGAAAATCCAGAGTGATGAGCCAATCTTCGAACGGACTGTCTCCATCTAAGTTCAAATAGTATCGCAACTCACCCATATGTGTTAGTAACATTTGTGTTACCTTTTGTAAAGCTGCAAGATCGGCGTTACTATGTGGCAGCTTGGGCATTGCCATGTGTGTGGATCTGTAAGATATCTTCAACTCAAGCCGCTGTCGCCATGCGACGTGGCAGCTTTTAAATGACGTTGCCCGCTTCTATTTCTGCCAGGCGCAAATCATCGGCACTTTGCAGATTGAGCCAGAACAGCGGGCTGGAACGAAACCAGCGTCCTAAACGCAGTGCCGTATCTCCAGTAATGCCGCGCTTGCCCTTGCCAATTTGTGTGATCCGGTTGGCGGGAACTTTAACTTGGCGCGCAAGCTCAGTGGGCGAGACGCCAGGTTCCAGAAGCTCGTCAGCCAAAATCTCTCCGGGGTGAATTGCGGGTCGTGCCATGTGCTGCTCTTTCCTGACGATGGTAATCAATTATTTCGACATTCTGCGGACCAATAGAGTTTTTGGGCCATTTGAAACAGATGCGCCATTGCTCGTTGATTCTGATTGAGAACTGCCCCGCCCTCAAAGAAGAGTTTTCCCCAGCGCGTCAACGCTGTAAAGTGATCTGTGTCATTCACTGAAAAGTCTCGCACCTTGACCAAGGACGACCTCCACGCCCTGCATTCCGCCGGTATCATCGATGCCGCCAAGCTGCTTGAGATTGCGGCTTTTCTTGGCAGTCGTGACACAAGGGCCCAAACTCCCCGTTTCGATCTCACCCACGTGCTGTGGTATGTGGGTGCCCTCATCATCATCGGGGCCATGGGGTTGTTTACCAATGACGCCTTCAACCGCATGGGAGGGTGGGCGCTGACGGGGTGTGGTCTGGCCTATGCCGTCGTCGCTGGATTGGCTGGTCATTATCTGTGGACGAAGAAACAGTTGCGCATTCCCGGTGGGTTGTTGATTGCCGTTGCCGTGTCTATGGTACCCATGATCATCTTTGGCATGCAGGATGCGCTTGATCTCTGGAGATATGCGCAAGGCGATCCCGGCCAATACAAGAACTTTTACCCTTATATCCACGGCAGCTGGATTTACATGGAAATCGCCACCGTTGTGGTGGCTGCCGTTGCGGCCTGGTTCTATCGATTCTCGTTCATTCTGCTGATCGCCGCAGTGGCACTTTGGTTTTTCTCCATGGATGTGGCGATCTGGCTCGCGCGTTCGCCCTTGAGCAGTTATGCCTATGATCAGCAATTCAGCATCAGGCGCATCGCATCCATCGTCGTGGGCCTCGTCGTCATTCTAACTGCCTGGGTCATGGACGTGAAATGGCGCGACCATACCAACATGGCCTTCTGGCTGCACATCGCAGGCGCTGCAGCCTTCTGGGGTGGTCTCACGCTGAGTGACGGCGGCACCCAGTTCGAGAAGTTTCTTTATTTGCTCATCAACAGCGGGCTTTTGGGCATCAGCCTGTTCATCAACCGCAGGGTCTACGCTGTGTTTGGTGGCATGGGCATTGCCACCTATCTCGGCCAGCTGGCCCAGAGCGTGTTCAAGGACATGATCCTGTTTTCCTTTGCCCTCTCAGGCATCGGATTGCTGATCATTTTCCTGGGCCTGATGCTGCACAAAAACCGTGAGCGCCTTGCAGCAAAACTGGATGCCAGTCTGCCAGACTTGCTAAAACGTTTGAGACCGAAAGAAATCTGATGCCCACCACTCTCTACCGCATGCTCACCGGACCAGACAACGCCAGCTTCTGCCACCGCGTCTCCGAAGCCCTGAGCAAGGGTTGGCAACTTTATGGCCCCCCCACTTTGACCTATGACGCGGACCAGAAGAAAGTCGTCTGTGGACAGGCGATCACCAAATCAGTGAAGCCCGACTATGACCCTGACATGAAACTGTCAGAGCTTTGAAAAGAACTGTAGACTGGACAGCGGCGCCTTGAATGTGGCCTCGAGACCGGTTGCCTTGAAGTCCAGCTCAACCTGCCTTGCTCCAGCAAGTCCGCTTCTGATCAGGCGTGAGCCAAAACCCTGTGACGTGGGTTGTTTTGCAGGCGGTCCACCGTTTTCGCGCCACCACATCGACATCATTGCTTCATCGCTGTTGTGGTCCACACGCCATTCCACCTTAACACGTCCCGTCGAACTGGATAACGCGCCGTATTTTATGGCGTTTGTCGCAAGTTCGTGGATCAGCATGGACACCGAAACAGCGGCAAATGGCGATACGTCAATATCTTCGCCGTGCAACGAAATCTGATGGGTTGCGGCGTGGGGCGCCAGTGCAGCCGCGATGAGGCCGGCCAAGCTGCCCGCTTCCCAGTCTCTTTTCAAAAGAATGTCATGGGCCGCACCTAGGGCCTGTAGGCGCAGTTCATATGCCTTGAGAGGAACGGCATGGGGAGGTGCGGCAAAGCTCTGGCTCGCCATGCTGCGCACGATGCTCATGGTGTTCTTGATGCGATGCGCCAATTCGCCTGTCATTGCTTCACGCAACGCCTCCACCTGACGCTGGGCGCTATTGTCCCTGATGATTTTCACAAATCCGCTGTTGCCGCCATCAATCAGTTGCAGCGGCATGGTTTCAACGCGGGCCCAGAACTGCTCTCCGTTCCTGCGGCGCAACTGACGCTCGTCATGCAGCAGTGGCTGTTGTAGCGCATTGGCCAAGGTCGGCTGTGCGTCAGTTTCAACGTCAATCAGCTGTTCCACGTCCAGACCGGCCGCATCAGCCGTCGTCCAACCGAACATCCGCTCGGCTCCCACATTCCATTCCGCAATCTTGCCCGATGGATCAATAATGATGACTGCCTGATCCACAGCGCTGTTGAACACCGCCTTGTAACGCTGTTCACTGGCATTGGATTGTGCGCGTGCGATGTCTCGCTCCCGGAGCGAGCGGCGCAGTTGCAGCAGTTCCCCCACTTGCCGGGCCAATGCTTCAAGCGCGGCCTGTTGTTCCCTGGACAGGCCGCCTGGATGGGGTTGGACATCCATCACACAAACCGTACCCAAGATTTCGGCGTTTTCTGTTTGAAGCAGAGCGCCCGCGTAGAATCGCAGATTTGGTGCATCCTTGACCAGAGCGTGCGACGCCGTGCGCTGGTCATGCGACAGGTCTGGAATGACGAGGGTGGATGCCTGTTGTAAAGTATACCGACAGAAGGAGTTTTCCAGCGTGTTTTCTGTCATGTCAAAACCAAACCTGGCCTTGAACCACTGGCGGCTGCCCTCGACAAAACTCACATAGGAAATGGGCGTCCCACAGATGTGGGCGGCCAGGATTGCGATATCGTCGTAGGATGTCTCCTGGCCACTGTCCAGAATATCAAAAGGCGCGAGGATGCCTGCCGAGTGTATCAATCGTTCATCTCCAGGCGCACTTTTTGCTCGTCAAGGCAACGGAAAGCCATAACCTTGCGTGCAGCGGCACCAACCAGAGTTACAGGCGTCGCAGCCCATCGGCAAGGTCAATTTCGCACACGACAAGCAGCCTCAATGCCTGTAAATGCGTGTGCGGTTATGGGATCGAAATGGGAGTTTTGCATGGCACGGGTAGCATTGGTCACAGGTGGGTCGCGCGGTATTGGCGCTGCGGTTTCAAAGGCATTGAAAGCGCAGGGGTGCAACGTCGCTGCCAGCTACGCCGGCAACGATGATGCAGCCAATGCCTTCAAGATCGAAACGGGAATCCCCGTGTTCAAATGGGATGTGTCAAACTATCAGGCCTGTGTCGACGGTATCAAGGCGGTGGAAGCAGCGCTCGGCCCCATCGACATTCTCGTCAATAATGCGGGCATCACCAAGGACGCAATGTTCCACAAGATGACGCCAGAACAATGGAACGCCGTCATATCAACCAACCTGACCTCGCTCTTCAACATGACCAACCCGATCTGGGGTGGCATGCGGGACAGGGGCTTTGGCCGCGTCATCTGCATCTCCTCCATCAACGGCCAGAAGGGCCAGATGGGCCAGGCGAATTATTCCGCGGCGAAAGCCGGCGAGATTGGTTTTGTCAAAGCGTTGGCGCAAGAAGGTGCCGCCAAGGGCATCACTGTCAACGCGATATGCCCGGGTTACATCGGCACCGATATGGTGAAGGCCATTCCACAGGATGTATTGGAAAAGCGCGTGTTGCCGTTGATCCCCGTGGGGCGTTTGGGTGAACCTGAGGAAATTGCCCGCACAGTGGCCTTTCTTGCCGCAGAAGAAGCAGGCTTCATCACGGGATCGACCTTCTCGATCAATGGCGGGCAGTATATGGCGTGAATTCCCTCTCCGTCTCGCGCTTCGCGCTCGCCACCTCTCCCGCAAGCGGGCGAGGAAAATATATCCTCGCCCGCTTGCGGGAGAGGTGGCATCGCGTCAGCGATGACGGAGAGAGTATTTGACACTCACCGCCACCAATCTTGCTTGCGAGCGCAACGGACGCACCGTCTTTTCCAACCTCTCCTTCACCATCAGATCAGGCCAGTGCGCTGAACTGCGCGGCCCCAATGGGGCAGGGAAATCCAGCCTGCTCAGAGTGATCGCTGGACTGGTACCCACTGCTGCGGGAACGCTGTCATGCGACATTCAACACCTCCACTTCATCGCCCACCAGGACGCCATGAAGTCGGCCATGACCGTCAAGGAAAATCTCCTCTTCTGGTGTGATGTGCTGGGCGGAACCGATATCGCAACAGCGCTCAATGCCTTCAATCTCAACGGCCTTGAGAACGATCCCGTGCAATTGCTCTCGGCTGGCCAACGCCGCAGACTGACACTATCACGCCTGTTCCTTGCCAAGCGACCACTATGGCTTCTGGATGAACCGATGACGGCGCTGGATGCGACGACACAGGAGTTGTTGCGAGATCACATGCGTGTTCATTTGCGCGGCGGCGGCATGGTGTTGGCGGCCACTCACGGTGACCTCGGTGTGAAGCCCGATCAGGTCATTGCCTTGGGGGCCATGCCATGATCGCATTCACCGCCATCCTCAAACGCGACATAATCCTCGGACTGCGCCAGGGTGGTGGTGCGGGTGCTGCCTTGGCCTTCATGCTCAGCGTGCTCGTGCTCATCCCGCTCGCCCTTGGCCCCGATCAGAACCTGCTCCGCCGTCTCGCCCCCGGCATCATGTGGCTGGCTCTGTTGCTTGCGGTGCTGCTCACATCGGAACGCATCTTCCAGCTGGACTATGAAGACGGTACGCTGGACGCATTGGTCGGCATCTCGCTGCCGCTGGAATTGGTGACGCTTGCAAAGGCGTTGGCCCATTGGCTGGCGGTCGGCTTGCCACTGGCCATCATCGCGCCGTTGTTGGGCATCCTGATCAACATCGATACCACAGCACTGCCAATCTTGATGCTTTCGATGATTCTTGGCTCTCTCTCGCTTTCACTGCTGGCCTCCATCGGTGGAGCTATCACGGCGGGCCTGCGCCGGGGTGGCCTGCTGGTGGCGCTGCTCATTTTGCCGCTCTATGTGCCCGTGCTGGTGTTTGGTGTGTCGGCGACGTCGGCGGAAACCGGACCGACGGGCAGTTTCAGTTCATTACTGGTTCAGGTGGCCATCACCATGGTGAGCCTCGTCGTCCAGCCCTGGGCGTCGGCTGCGGCACTCCGGGCCTATTTTCGCTGAACGAGAACCACTAGAATACGCCCATGCAGATCTTCGCCAACCCCAACCGCTTCTTCCAGATCGCCGACCGCGCCATGCCCGTGCTGTGGGTTGCTACGCTCGTCGCCTTTGTGGTTGCACTCTACTTCGCCTTTTTCAACAGCCCCGCTGACTATCAGCAGGGCGAAACCGTGCGCATCATGTATGTCCACGTGCCCTCCGCTTCGCTGGCCCTCTTCGTCTATGTACTGATGGCGGTGGCCTCCGCCATGGCGCTGATCTTCCGGCATCCCCTCGCAGACGCCGCAGCAAAAGCCGCTGCACCCTTGGGTGCTGCATTCTGTTTCCTCGCACTTGTCACAGGCTCGATCTGGGGCAAGCCCATGTGGGGGACCTGGTGGGTGTGGGACGCAAGGCTGACATCAATGTTCGTACTGATGCTTTTGTATCTCGGTTACATGGCGGTGTGGCGCGCCTTTGACGATCCGCATCGTGCCGCATCTCTCGCCCGCATCGTGGCCCTTGTGGGTGTCATCAATATCCCCATCGTGAAATTCTCAGTGAACTGGTGGAACACCCTGCATCAACCAGCCTCCATCGTGCGCGCTGGCGGACCCGCCATCGACAAGAGCATTCTCTGGCCCCTCGGCATGATGTTCATGGCCTTCACGCTGTTGTTCATTTCAACCCATCTGGTGGCGCTCAAGAACGAGGTGCGCGCCCGCAAGATCCGTGCGGAAAAACTCAAGTCCATGGGCAACAGCTGATGATTGACTGGAACGCCGATCATGTCAGCTTCGTGCTTGTGGCCTATGGTATTGTCACGCTGCTGCTGGCCGCAATTGTTGTGGCAACGCTGCGCCGGGCCGTCACACTCAAAAAGACTTTGGCCGGAATGAACCTGTCCGATCCCGGACAACGAGATAAAGCCTGACCATGCGCCGCTTGCTGTTGTTGCTTCCCGTCCTTGTCTTTGCTGGCCTTGCAGCACTATTCTGGAAGGGTCTCTCGGGCGATCCCTCCACGCTACCCTCGACCCTCATCAACAAATCCGTGCCTGCCTTCACGTTGCCCGCTATTGCGGAACTCAACGTGCCGGGCCTTAGCGATGGCGATCTCAAAACCGGCAAGGTCACCGTCGTCAATATCTGGGCCTCGTGGTGTGGCCCCTGTCGCACCGAACATCCGCTGCTCATGGAATTATCGAAGCGCGGTGACATCACACTCGTCGGCATCAACAACAAGGACGAACCCGCCAATGCCGCGCGGTTCCTTGGTGCCCTTGGACAACCTTTCGCAAAGGTTGGTGCCGATACAAAGGGGCGCGTAACCATTGACTGGGGCGGATACGGTGTACCCGAAACCTTCATTGTCGATGGCGCGGGGCTCATCCGCTACAAGCTGGTTGGGCCGCTTTCAGCACAGATGCTGACGACCACGTTCGACACGGAAATCAAGAAAGCTGCACTGCCGTTGAAACAATAAGCCGTCATTCCAAACGCCCGCGCTATCGCGTGCGATTCGAAACCCCGCTTGCTTTCTCGCGTGCATTGTCAAAAACAAAAGCGGGGTTCCAACTTTCGTTGGAATGACGGATGGGTGGACACAATGACCTTACGCCACCCTGCGCTTCAACTTCACCTTGCCTGTGACCTTCGGCTCTTCGACAACTTCATCCACCTTGTCCATGGCAGCAGCAAGCTCGGTCAAACAATCTGTCAGGGTCTTGCGATCTGCTACGCCAAACTGCGCGAGCAGTGTCTTGTCCACATCCTCCGCACCCGTCTGGGCGGACTTCAACATCTTCTTGCCGAGCGGTGTGAGCTTGACGGAATTGGTGCGCGCGTCTTCCTTGGTGCGGCGACGCTGCACAAGGCCTTGCGCCATGAGACGTCCTACCATGTCGGCCAAGGTAGAACGATCAATACCTGTGATCTTCACGAGTTCCGTCTGGCTCTTGCCATCATTGGCATCAACGGCCGCGAGCACAGTGAATTGACGATGTGTCAATCCGCTCTTGCCAACCTCTTCATTATATCTGTGCACGGAATACTGCACAGCCCGTTTCAGCAAATGAGAGAATGAGCGCGCCAGTGTTTTCGCGTCTTTGTTGCCCGACATCAGAAACCTGCTCCCGAGATCGCTCGATTGTGTTGCCACATCCACGACCGTCTTTTTTGTGTCCCCACACGTTCCCCCGTGAATGGACAAGTTGCCTTTTGAAATCCGCGCGAGTCCTAGCGAGTCTCAAACCGTGTCGCAAGCAAAAACAGGACGGCCGACGTGTTGAGAATGCACAGGGCATGCAGCGGGTTCGCTTAATTGTTTCCGACTCTTCTTGATGAACTACAAGTCTTGACTCTTGATGCGAATGGTGTGCAGCCATTCATCCGTCTGCGGAGGGTTTTCCGTCATCCCCTGGCATGTGCTTGGCCATGAACGGCGCATTGGCCACCGCAAACACCAGGGTCAGGCCCATCAGCCCAAAGACCTTGAAGTTGACCCAGGTCGCCTCCGACATGGTGCGCCAGACATATTCATTGAGAAGAGCCAGCACCAGAAAGAACACCACCCAGCGCCACGTCAAAGTGCGCCAGGCCGCTTCCGGCATGTTGACAGCTGATCCCAGCAGGTCCTTCAGGAACATGCGATTGGCCAGAAGTCCGCCACCCAGGATGCCGCCAAAAATCAGATTGGCCGCCGTCGGCTTCATTTTTACGAACATGTCGTTTTGCAGATACAGTGTGAGGCCGCCCATGACGGTGATGAGGATGCCCGAGAACAGCGGGAACTTCGCCACACGCCCCGTCATGGCGTAGCCGATGATGAGTGAAACAATCGTCAGTGCAATGATGATTGCTGTCGCCCAGTAGACACCACCCAGCTTGTAGGCCACGAAAAACGCCACAAGTGGCGCAAAATCCAGTGCCAGTTTCAACCCCTGCGGCAATTCTCTCCGTCTTGTTTCAGTCATGACTTGTCATCCAGTCCGGCAATGGCCCGCGAAAAGGCTTGGGCATCAAAGGCCTGCAGGTCATCGATGCTTTCACCCACACCGATGGCGTGGATCGGCAATTTGAATTTTTCCGCAATGGCCACGAGAATGCCACCCCTTGCCGTTCCATCCAGCTTGGTCATGATAAGCCCTGTGACCCCCGCCACCTTGGTGAAAGCCTCGGCTTGGGCCAACGCATTCTGCCCCGTTGTGGCATCAAGCACCAGCAGCACGGCGTGGGGTGCAGCCGCATCATATTTCTTGATGACGCGCACGACCTTGTCGAGTTCGTCCATGAGATAGGTCTTGTTGTGCAGACGCCCCGCTGTGTCGATGAACAGAATATCCGTGCCATCCTCCTGTGCGGCTTTCATGGCGTCATAGGCAAGCCCGGCCGCATCGGCCCCTTGCGGGCGCGAAATCGTCTCGGCTCCGATCCGCTTGCCCCATACCGTCAATTGTTCGATCGCCGCAGCACGAAACGTATCGCAGGCCGCAAACTTCACCTTGAAGTTCTCAGCCTTGGCAATCGACCCAAGCTTGCCAATGGTGGTGGTCTTGCCGGAGCCATTGACGCCAACAACAAGAATGACGAAGGGCTTTTCAGTGCCGAAATTGAACGGCACCTCTACAGGCTTCAACACCTTTGCCACTTCCGAGGCGAGAATCTGCTTGACCTCCTCTGGATCAATTTCCTTGTCAAAGCGACCACGCGACACCTCGGCGATGATGCGTTCTGAAACCGCTAGACCAAGGTCCGCCTGGATCAGCGTGTCCTCCAACTCCTGGAGCGTCTCCCGGTCGAGCTTGCGCTTGGTAAAGATCGCCGTGATCGAACCGGTGATGGATTTCGAGGATTTGGAAAGCCCTTCAGAAAGTCGCGAGAACCAGCCCTTGCGTTCGGTTGGAGCAGAAGGCCCCCTTCGCCCTTCGGGCACTTCCCCAACAAGTTGGGGAAGGACTTGCGGCACATTTTCCCCCAACTTGTTGGGGGAGTACCCCGAAGGAGGAAGGAGGGCCTTTTCTTCAACAACAGGCGCAGGAGGTGGAGGTGGAGGTGGAGGTGGAGGTGGCGCGACCTTGACCTTTTCCGCAACCACTTTTCTCGGTGCAACCGGTTTTTTCTCCGCCGGTTTCCTGGCGAGGGGCCTCTTGACAGGCTCCAGTTTCGCAGGCGGAGCCTTGACGACCTTGGCTTTGCTCTTCGGTGCTTCAACCTTTTTCGCCATCACCTTGTCTTTGTCGACAGGCTTCTTTGCCTCCGGCTTTTTGGCCTCCGGTTTTTTGGCTTCAAGTTTTTTGGCAGCAGGCGTTTTCGCTTTGACCTTCGCGGCGGGCTTTACAACCTCTTCAACAACAGGCTCAGGCTCAGGTGGCGGCAAAGCAAGTTGTTCAGGCACCACTTCGGGCGCTGGCTCGTCCGTCTTCCCCGTGATGCGGTTGAACAGCTTCTTGAAAAAACCACTCATGCCGCAAGTCTCACCTCAAGATGTGAAGCCTGGGCTGCAACGACGTCGACATTCACAAGTGCACCCGGTGTCATGCGCTGGGCAAAGCGTGAGAGAGCAAATTGTGCCGTACGGCCCGTATCAGGCGTTTCCACCAGAACAGCCTGCATCGATCCCACTTGCTGTGTCAGGAATTTTTGCAGGCGTTGCTCACCGCGCGCGCGCAGCAGGGCCGCACGCCGTTTGATGACGTCCTGTGCTACCATCGGCATGCGTGCTGCAGGCGTTCCAGGTCGCGACGAATAGGGAAACACATGCAAGTACGTGAGGTCACACGCGTCCACCAGATCAAGCGAATTCTGAAACATGGCTTCGGTTTCCGTCGGAAAGCCCGCAATCAGATCAGCGCCAAATACCATATCCGGGCGGCGCGATTTCAATTCCGCACAGAACGCAATCGAATCCTCCCGCGCATGCCGGCGCTTCATGCGCTTCAGGATCATGTTGTCGCCCGATTGCAGGGACAAATGCAGATGCGGCATCACACGTTGTTCCGACACCAGAATATCGATCAGCGCCGCATCGGCTTCGATGGAATCAATGGACGACAGTCGCAGCCGCTTCAAATCCGGCACATTGACAAGAATGCGTTCGAGGAGAACGGAAAGCTTCGGCGCCCCCAGAAGATCAGCGCCCCAGGACGTGAGATCAACACCTGACAGCACCACTTCATTGTGACCGCCGTTCACCAGTCGCTTCACCTGTTCCACTGCATCGGCAATCGGCACCGAACGCGAATTGCCCCTGCCGAATGGGATGATGCAGAACGTGCAGCGATGGTCACAGCCCGTCTGCACCTGCAGAAAGGCCCGGGTGCGCGCCGTCAACTGGTCGATCATCGGGGGCCGCGTTTCCTTGACCTGCATGATATCTGACACATCAACACGCGGGCGATTGGAACCCTTCGCCCACGATGCCGCCGCAAGCTTCTCCTCATTGCCGAGAACACGCGTCACTTCGGGCATGGCCGCAAAAGTTTCGGCTTCCGTCTGCGCTGCACAGCCCGTGACAATGATATCAGCCTGTGGATGATCGCGTCGTGCTCTGCGAATGGCTTGCCGGGCCTGCCGCGTGGCCTCGGCTGTCACGGCACAGGTGTTGAAGATGATGGCGTTGTCGAGGCCAGCCTTCTCGGCATGGCCACGCATGATTTCAGATTCAAACGTGTTGAGGCGGCAGCCAAAGGTTTGCAGTGTCACACCGGTCATGACAGCAACCCCTCGGGCAGCACGCCTTCATGATCATACTGCAGCGGACCCGTCATGATGATGTGCCCCGTATCAGCATCCACCGACATCATGAGATCGCCACCCGGCAAGGTGACGCGGGCAGCAGCATCAATGATCTTGATGCGATGCCCCGCCGCCATCACAGCACAGGCCGCAGTGCCGCAGGCGCGTGTCAAACCCGCGCCACGTTCCCACACATTGACGATGACATGGTCTCTGGCCACAACCTTCGCCATTTCGATATTGGCGCGTTCGGGAAACAGCGGATGGTTTTCCAGCATCGGCCCCACCCGGTCCAATTTCACCACATCCAGATCCTTCACCCAGAAAATGCAATGCGGATTGCCCACATTCACAACTGATGGCGAATGCATCAGCGGCGCATCAATCGGCCCGACCTGCAGTTCGATGTGACGTGTGTCGGCAAATTTCTCAGACAGGGGAATCTGGTCCCAGCCAAACCGGGGTTTGCCATTGTCGATGGTCACCGTCAGCTTGCCCGCACGCTTGCCCACCAGAAGGCCACCCTTGGTGTCGATGCTAACGGATGACGTGCCGCGTTCCTGCATCACGATATCGGCAATGCAGCGCGATGCATTGCCGCAGGATTCAACCTCGCCTCCCTCGGCATTCCAGATCCGCATGCGCACATCGGCCAGCGAAGATTTTTCCATGACAATCAACTGGTCACAGCCAATACCCGATGTCCGATCTGCGATGGCGCGGGCCTGTCCCTCGGAAATGACGAGGGGCCGTTCCCGGGCATCAATCACAACGAAATCGTTTCCGAGCCCGTTCATTTTGCGATAGGCGATGGCAGTGGTGGTATTCATGCCTGGGCTTATATGGGAAATGTCCCGTGAAAAGCTAGGGCGCGATCACCCCACCCCTGATGCGACGCCGCATCGACCGATAGGGCATATATACCCTATTGTCGTCCTTGTGTGCGATAGGCCAAAACATGTGGGCAAACAGTGATCGGGGGATTTCTTTTTTGCATGCGTCCTCAGACGGGCCGGACGGCACGCCATGCCGCTCCGGCCTTTTTTCCCTGTGCGACAGCCCTGCGAATGGCAGCGAGAACTAAAAATGGTCAGGACGCGAGGCGTTCGGTGTTCCCGCTGTGGTCTCCAAACGCCGTGTTGAGTGCGAAGAGTGCCTGGCGCAACTGATCGAGATGATCATCAACGTCAGGTGCTGCGTCACCCTCATTGGCAACCGGCTGTTCAAGGGCGGCAATCTCCGCTTCAAGTGCTGCATCATCAAGCGCTGCGGCTTCTGCCGGATGCGTTTCGATGGCAATCGCGTCGGTTGATGGCGGCACATCAACGGCGATGGTTTTTTCCGGACCGTCAGCCTTCGCAGCGTGCGGTGTCGTGATGTCAGGAGCCTTGTGCTGGAAATGCACCTGATCCACCGGGGCCAGATTTGAAGCATTGATTGCTAAGCTTTCGTCATCCTCACTCGCCCAGGGTGCTATGATCGAAGCTTCACCCAGCCTGTTGCCTTGCAGGTAATCAACACCGTGTTGGGCGAGAATGTCGGCATCCTCCTTGGTATCAACCCACTCTGCCACCACTTTCAGATCAAAGGCATGGGCCAACTCGACCATGCTGCGCACAAAGGTGAAGTTCTCTCCGCCTTCGGCCAGATTGCAGCAGAAGCTGCCATCAAGCTTGATCATGGTGAGCGGCAGTTCCTTGAGGTTGCGGTATGACGTATAACCAGCACCAAAATCATCCAGCGCCACACCACAGCCCAGGTTGCGCAGCGATGTGACAAAATCCTGTGACGTTGCAAGGTTGTCGAGTGCTGCGGTTTCCGTGATTTCCACCACCAGCCGCGAGGCGGGTTCGGCTGCTGCGGCAATCATGTCGAGCAGTTGTGCGTTCCACCGCGGGTCCGTCACGGTGGTGGCCGAAATGTTGATGGAAAGTCTGGCTCCTTGATAGCTCTGCAAGGTCTGCAAGGCGAGTTGCAGCACCGCCCGGTCAATGAGTCGAATGAGTCCCAGCCGTTCGGCTATGGGTACAAGATGACCCGCCGTGATCAGCGTGCCTGCGCTGTCGGTCATGCGCAGCAGCGCCTCATGCATATGCGCTGCACCGGTCTTGGCATCAAACACCGGCTGAAACGCGAGCTTGAACAGTCCGTCGCGCAGGCAGTTCACAATTTCCGTCGCACAGCGGGCATTCTGCAGCCTGCGTGTCCGGCGTTCATCGGACGATGTGAACACCACAAAACCATCGCCTGGCAAACGGAACGCTTCGCTGAGCGCCTCCTCGGCGTGGGCAATGGCGGCTGACGCATTGTCACCCAGGGCAGGAAGGCTCACGGCACCGATGGAGAGCAGTGCCCAAACTGGCCCCAGTCTGGTTTCAATCACGCTGTCGCGCACGGCGCGCATGAAACGCTCCAGCGCTGCATTCAGTTCTTCTGGCTTGCAGGCGTTGAGAATGACGCCGAATTTCGAACCGGAATAGCGGGCGATGCCATCGCCCGTGCGCATCACCTGACGCAGGCGGATGCCGAGCGATACGATCACCTCATCGGCCACTTCGAAACCATAGGCTTCGTTCATCACGTCGAGATTGTTCACCGCCACGATGGCAAAGGCACAGGGCTGCTTTTCATGGGCTGCAACCGTAATGGCCTCGCCCAGGGCTTCGGTCATGCGGGCCCGGTTCATCATGCCGGTCAGGGGGTCGCAGTTCGACAGGAAATTCATCTGCTGGTCGCGCTGGTGCCGCTCATCGGCCACACGCATGATGCCCAAGGCTTCCATCGGCGTGCCATCGGCAGCCGCAAACCAGCGGCCAACATCTTCAATCCAGGGCGAAGCCGTGCCCAGACGTGGATCGGACCGCAGACGGTATTCGATTTCGAAAGCGACACCGTCGCCATGGTCGCGCTGGGATGAGCGCAAGACCGTGTCGTAGCGGCTGAAGAAATTTTCAGCATCCATGATGGCAGCAAACTGGCGGCCATTTTTCACCAGCGATGGCTCAAACCCGAGAACGGACTTTGTATTGGCACTCCAGGTGATGTGATCGGCCTTGATATCCCAGTGGTAGGAAACCTGTCTGGCAAATCCGAGCGCGCGCACCGTTTGTTCGGCGTTGAGCACGGTCATGGGCCTGGCGGATGCTGGGGCAGCATCGTTTACCGGCGCGGCTTCAAAGGCAAAGCGGTCTTCAGCTGCAATCGACAGGTCTAACGACAAAGCGCCCTCCGGAAGCGGAAGGCCGCTCGGGCAGCACTCCGTCTTATCTTTCATGCGGCAAAGCTTAGAGCCGGGCTGGTAAACAATTCGCGCAACTGCCGTGGTTAAAAAGCGATTTTCCCGGACTGCCGCCGGAATGAGGCCTGATATTCATTTTCAATCAGTTCGTGTAGTCTGGGGTTCAAAGCGCTTTGATTTTGCCGCATTGCAAAGCAAACTGCTGAACATCTATGCGAATTTGGAGAGGATGACGAGAATCATTCGATGTTTCAAGCCGAAAATCGACGAAACTGCTATAACTTTAATCAGAATGATGCAAAAAAGAACAGAAACTGATTCATGACAACTCGTTAACATATTGATATTGAATTTGGAATTATACATATGCAAAATTTGCAATACTAATTTTGCTGCAACGCACATATCTTTCGTTTGTTGAAAGAAAAAGAAGTAGACCGGAACAGGTCCGGCCCCGAAAACGAACCGAAAGGAATAGACCCATGTTTGAGACCTTGAAAATCCGCATCACCACCTGGAAGCGCTACAGCCGCACCGTGGCGGAATTGAAAGCCCTGTCCAACCGCGAACTCGCCGACCTCGGCATCTTGCGCGACGATATCACGAAGGTGGCCCGTCAGGCCGTGCGCTAACCCCGATTTTTCCGAAAGGACACCATAATGTTTGAGACCCTGAAAACCCGCTACAGCGCCTGGAAGAAATACAGCCGCACGGTTGCCGAACTGGAAGCCCTGTCGAACCGCGACCTCTCCGACCTCGGCCTGTCACGCGCAGACATCACTCGTGTCGCCCGCGAGGCAGCGCGGTAAGCATCATGTACAGCTTTACAGATTTTGGCCGCTACCTCGAGCGCCGTGCGCGCCTGAGAGGCTACGAAGCCCAGCGCCGCGAACTCGAAAGCCTGAGTGATGCTGATTTGGCCGATATTGGTGCTAAACGCTATCAGCTGGGCCACGTCGCAAGGGTGAAGAGCTTCAAGTAAGCGAAAGAAAATTCCTCCCAAAGGGGCACTGTTTGAACTGTCAGAAATGGCAGGGCGAACGGTGCTTTTTTGTGATTTGAAGCAGCCGACTGTAAATCGCGACATCCCTTCCCCTCACATCACTGTTGCCACTCGAATTCCCATGTGATACCTCCCGCATCGCGGCGGGGGAGGCTCTGGTCCGTGGCTTGGGGTTTGCTCAAATCCTCGGCGTTTCAGACAGAAAAACGAAAGATCCAACGTGGCAACGGCAGATCATGCAGTTTCAGGGGTGGCGGGGCGCTATGCCAATGCGCTATTTGACCTCGCAACCGAAGACAATTCCGTTGTTGCAACGGGGGATGCGCTTCAATCATTTCTTTCGCTTTATGATGCGTCGGACGACTTGAAGCGCCTGATGGCGTCACCCGTGTTCAAGACTGATGCTCAAATGTCCGCTCTTGAAGCGCTGGCCGCAAAGGCCGGGATCAATGGTCTTGCGTTGAACTTCTTGAAACTCATGGGCCGCAATCGCCGTCTCGCTGCCGTTCCCGGTGCCATTGCCGGCTACCAGGCACTGGTTGCCAAGGCCAAGGGCGAGGTTACCGCCGAGGTCACATCGGCCGAAAAATTATCCGCCAAACAGATCGCCGATTTGAAAGCCGCGCTCAAGGCTTCGATTGGCTCTGATGTGGCGCTGACCACGACAATCGATAAATCCATTCTGGGTGGCCTTATCGTCAAGGTGGGCAGCCGCATGCTGGACAATTCGCTCAAGACAAAACTGCAAAATCTCAAAGTCGCCATGAAGGGAAGCCAGTAATGGATATCCGCGCCGCAGAAATTTCCTCCATTCTTAAAAAGCAGATCAAGGATTTCGGCAAGGATGCCGAAGTCGCCGAAATCGGCCAGGTGCTGTCTGTCGGCGACGGTATCGCCCGCGTCTATGGTCTTGATAATGTGCAGGCCGGTGAGCTTGTAGAATTCCCCGGTGGCATCAAGGGCATGGCACTCAACCTTGAATCCGACAACGTCGGCTGCGTGATCTTTGGTGCCGACCGTGACATCAAGGAAGGTGACACGGTCAAGCGCACGGGCAACATCGTTGAAATTCCCGTCGGCAAGGAATTGCTGGGGCGCGTGGTTGATCCACTCGGCAATCCGCTTGACGGCAAGGGCCCGATCAAGGCCAAGCTCAAGAGCCGTGTGGACGTGAAAGCCCCGGGTATTATTCCCCGTAAATCGGTGAACGAGCCAATGGCCACCGGCCTCAAGGCCATCGACGCCCTGATCCCCGTGGGTCGTGGCCAGCGCGAGCTTGTGATCGGTGACCGCCAGACCGGCAAGACCGCCATTATCCTGGACACCATTCTGAACCAGAAGCCTATCCACATCGCGGGCCCTGAGAAGGACAAGCTCTATTGCGTCTACGTGGCCTGCGGCCAGAAGCGTTCCACCGTTGCGCAATTCGTGAAAGTTCTCGAAGACAATGGCGCACTCGAATATTCCGTGATCGTTGCCGCTACCGCCTCTGACCCCGCACCCTTGCAATATCTGGCTCCCTTTGCGGGCTGTGCGATTGGTGAATATTTCCGCGACAACGGCATGCATGCGCTGATTGCCTACGACGACCTGTCAAAGCAGGCCGTGGCCTATCGCCAGATGTCCCTGCTGCTGCGCCGCCCACCGGGCCGCGAAGCTTACCCAGGCGATGTGTTCTATCTGCATTCACGTTTGCTGGAACGCGCGGCGAAAATGAATGATTCGCTGGGTGGTGGTTCGCTGACGGCCCTGCCCATTATTGAAACCCAGGCCAACGACGTGTCGGCCTATATTCCCACCAACGTGATTTCGATCACCGACGGTCAGATCTTCCTTGAAACCGATCTGTTCTATCAGGGCATCCGTCCTGCCGTGAACGTCGGTCTGTCGGTGTCCCGCGTCGGTTCTGCGGCGCAGACCAAGGCGATGAAGCAGGTCGCCGGCAAGATCAAGGGTGAACTCGCCCAGTATCGTGAAATGGCCGCCTTCGCCCAGTTTGGTTCTGACTTGGATGCCGCAACACAGAAGCTGCTCAATCGTGGTGCGCGTTTGACGGAATTGTTGAAGCAGGGCCAGTTCTCGCCACTGAAGATGGAAGAGCAGGTCGTCTCGATCTATTCTGGCGTCAATGGCTATCTCGATGCGCTGCCCGTGAACAAGATCAAGTCCTTTGAAGAAGGCCTGCTCCGCACCATGAAGGAAAAGCATGCTCCCGTGATGGAAGCCATCCGTTCGGAGAAAGCCATTTCTGACAAGACCATGCCGATGCTCAAGGCAGCGGTTGAGGCCTATGCGAAAAGCTTTGCCTGATGACGTCTAACCTTCACTCATTTCCTCCCCCGCGCGCGGGGGAGGTGGCATCGCGCAGCGATGACGGAGAGGGACTTTCTCTCCGCGCTGGCGGTCCCTCTCCGTCTCGCGTTGCTCGACACCTCGCCCGCAAGCGGGCGAGGAAAGGGTTTGAACCATGCCATCATTAAAAGACCTCCGAAATCGCATCGCCTCTGTGAAAGCCACGCGCAAGATCACCAAGGCCATGCAGATGGTGGCGGCAGCAAAATTGCGCCGGGCCCAGGAAGCCGCCGTGGCGGCACGTCCCTATTCGGAGCGCATGGCCGTCGTGCTTGGAAATCTATCGGCCGCCATGGAAGGCAAGGCCGGTGCGCCCCGTTTGTTGGCAGGCACCGGCAGCGACCAGGTGCATCTCCTCGTCATTGCGACAGCCGAACGCGGCCTCTGCGGTGGTTTCAATTCATCCATCACCAAGCTGGCCCGCGAACATGCGGATCGTCTGTTGCGCGAAGGCAAAACGGTCAAGATCATGACGGTGGGCAAGAAAGGCGCTGACGCCTTGAAGCGCCTTTACGGCCGCTACATCGTCAACTCCGTCAACTTCCAGGGCGCCAAGTCCGTGCAGTTCGACCATGCCTCAGGCGTTGGCACCAAAATCCTTGCGATGTTTGCAGCAGGTGAGTTTGATGTCTGCACATTGTTCTTCGCCGAATTCAAATCGGTGATCAGCCAAAAACCAACAGCACTTCGCCTCATCCCCGCGCAATTCGATGCGAGCAAGACACCGGACCTCGGTGGCGCTGTCTATGACGCAGAACCCGAAGAGGGCGAAATCCTCGACGATCTCTTGCCCCGCAATATTTCCATTCAGGTCTTTCGTGGACTTCTGGAAAATGCGGCATCAGAACAGGGTGCCCGCATGTCCGCCATGGACAACGCCACCCGCAACGCCGGCGACATGATCAACAGGCTGTCGATCAAATACAACCGCCAGCGCCAGGCCCAGATCACCAAAGAACTCATCGAAATCATTTCTGGCGCTGAAGCGCTGTAACAGACTCCTCTTAAAAGGATAAGGACAGAAAAACATGGCCAAAAAAGCAACTTCCACCAGTATGTCAGGTGCCACCGGACGTATCACGCAAGTCACGGGCGCCGTCGTTGACGTAGCCTTTGATGGCGCCTTGCCGCAAATTCTGAATGCGCTCGAGACCATGAACGGTGACAACCGTCTGGTGCTCGAAGTGGCGCAACACTTGGGCGAAAACACTGTGCGCTGCATCGCCATGGATGCGTCTGAAGGTCTGGTGCGCGGCCAGCCCGTCCGCGACACGCAATCGTCG